>JBAQND010000047.1:0-11146 GCA_049303455.1 Thiobacillus sp. | reverse complement strand
CGTCACGCTTGGCCTGGTAGAGCGCCTCGTCGGCTGCCTTGATCAGCGAATCGCCGTTTTGATAGAGCGGGTAGGTGGCGATGCCGCCGCTGGCCGTGGCAACGAAATGGCGCTCGCCGACGGGATGCCTGATTTGTGAGAAATCATGGCGAATGCGATCCATGATGGACAATGCCTGTTCGGCATCGGTGTGCGGCAGACCGATGAGGAATTCCTCGCCGCCATAGCGGCAGATGATGTCCTGCTTGCGCAGGCGCTGCTTCAACAGCCACGACAGGCTGCGAATCACCTGGTCGCCCACGGGATGGCCGTAGGTGTCGTTGACCTGCTTGAAATGGTCGATGTCCATCATCACCACCGACAGGAATCCGCCTTCATGTGCCACGCTGGACAGCAACACGTCCAGCGTGTGCTTGCCGCTGGAATGGTTGAGCAGGCCGGTCAGGCTGTCGTTGTACATGGTGCGGCGCAGCGCCCGGTAACGCTCGATCTTGCTCTTGACGATCGCGTTGAGGAATACCGGGTTGAAGGGTTTGGTGAGGAAGTGGTCGCCCCCCAGCCGCATGGCGTCGACCTGCAGGGCGACGTTGGTTTCGCCGGACAGGTAGACGATCGGCGTGCTGAGGAATTCACTGTGCTGGCGAATGATGCGCGCGGCCTCGACACCGGTGCAGTTCGGCATGTACATGTCCATCAGGATCAGGTCGGGGTTGAACTGCCGCAGCGCATTCAGCGTCTGGCGCGGGTCGTTGACAATCTCGGTTTTGATCTGGTTTTCTTCCAGCGTGCGGCGGATCAGTTGGCTGGCGGTCTTGGAGTCCTCCACGATCAGCACGCGGAATGCTTCCTGATCATGTCGTTCGTTCAATTCAAGAATATGCTCGACGATGGCATGCGGTGGGGTGCCTTCCAGCAGGCAGCTGTCGCATCCGCCGCGCAGGGCCTGCTGCAGCTGATCGAAGTCGGAGCGCACCCCGAGACCGATCAGCTGCCCCATCGCGAAGCGTTGCCGCAGTGCCTGGACCCGGTTGCTCCACTCGGCTTCGGGCAGGCTGCTCATGTCGAGCAGCAGCAGGGGGGCAACGCCCGCGCTGTCCGGCAAGGGCTGTTGCCAGGTGGTGAACTGCGGCGTCATGCCGAAATAGCTCAGCTGGGCCTGTAAGTCAGCCCAGGCCGACTGGTCATGCCCGACCAGCCAGGTCTGGCTGATCCGCAGGTCATGCGGGGTGGGGTGCAGCAGGTCATGGCGCCGCTCGGCCAGGCCGGCGGTCGCCGTGGCATGGGCGTTAGCCATGCGGCCCAGCGCGAGCACGCGTTCATTGAGGTCGTCCAGTGCGTCCTGCGGCAGCGGATGTGCGACGTCCTGGCTGAACAGGGCCAGCGTCACCTGCTCCAGCTGGTGGCTGGCATGGTGCAGCGCCGTGACGCCCTTGTCGATCAGGAACTCGGTGAAGCTGTTGATCGATACCGCCAGTTCGACGAAGCTGTCAAAGCTGGGCAGCGCTTGATAACGCTGCCAGGTGTTCGACAAAGCCTGGTTTTTTTGCAGGAGTTCTTCCGGGGAGCAGAGCATGGCGCTGGATCAGCTTTTTCTTGTTGGTGGGCTGCCACTTATTATCGTGGTTTATGGATGCTTTGGGTTGACGGAGGCGTGATTAGCCGCCTTAAACCCGCCCACGGCGGCTGCCTTCACTCGCCGCTTTCCTGCTCCAGCCGCAAATACTGGTTATAAGCGTTGATCCGGTTGGCTTCGTCGAATGCCGGCATGTCGCGGTATTTTGACCAGTCGGTTTGTTCGTAGGCTTGCTCGAACGGCACGAGATTGCGTGCGGCCGGTCCCATCTGGTCGCGCAGATAGTGCAGGTAATCGCGGGTGAAGACGAGGTCGCTGAGCGGCGTGTTCGAGGATGCGCCGTGGCCGGGCACCAGCACCTTGGGGTCGAACGCGATCAGCTTGTCGAGCGCGGCGATCCAGGCGCGGCTGTCGGCGTCGCCGACAAACGGCACGCGGCCGCGAAACACCAGGTCGCCGGCGTAGAGTACGCCGTCCTGCTTCACCAGCATCGCCAGGTCCTCGCTGGAGTGGGCCGGGCCGACGTGGCGCAGCGCGAACTCGACGCCGCCCAGTTCAAAGTCCATTTCGTCCTCCAGGAAACGGTCTGCTTCCAGCAACCGCGTGTCGTCGTCCACCCAGGGGAAAAGCACTTCCTTGCGCTGGGCCAGGCGCAACGCGGCCTCCTCCGTGCGGGTGGCGCCTTCGGCGAGGCGATGCGCCCAGATTTCGGCCCCCATCGCCTTGAATACCTGCAGGCCGTAGAAATGGTCGGCGTGGTAATGGCTGACGATGACGCGCTTGATCGGCTGATCGGTGATCTTGCGGATCAGGCTGACCAGTTTTTCGGCCAGCGGCGGCGAGGCCAGTGCATCGAACACCACCACGCCGTCGTCCGTGACGACAAATCCGGCATTGGACATGAAGCCCTGGTTTTCGCTCGACGCCGCGCCCGGCAGGCCCTGAACGAAATAGCTGTGGGAACCCAGTCGCACCGCCTCCATCGGCACGGTCGCGGGTTCGGTTTTGGCCCAGGCGGCAGGCAGCAAGGCAAGGCAGAGCAGAGCGAGCAGAATGCGTTGCATGGCGGTTTTCCATCGACAGCTATGCATGCATTATAGAGAGGACGGGCGGCACTCCGGGACCGGCGGGTGATGCTGTGATATCTTCAAAGCTGTAATGGGGAGTCTCAGGCGTGTTCAAAAAACAGTGGCCAGCGTTTGTACTGGCGTTCGTGGTGCCGCTGCTGGCGGTGTTCTGGTGGTGGGGCGGATTCAACTCGGTCAGCGTCACCGACACCGAGGCGGGGCCTTATCGCTATGCCTATCTGGATTACGACGGCCCAATCAGCAACCTGCGCAAATCGCATCGCGCGGCGCTGGATCGTTTCACCGCGGCCAAGGTGGCGGCGGGCGACACGATCAGCGTGATCCTGACCGATCCGCGCGCCGCCGGCGGCAAGGTGCGCGCGCAAGTGGGCTACACCCTGGCCGAGAGCGCCCCGATCCCGGACGGCTTGAAGGAAGGCCGCATCGAACGCCGTCCGGTGGTTGCCGCCGAGGTCCAGGCAGCGGTGCTGCTGGCCCCGTCCAAGGCCTATCAGGCGCTGTCCGATACGCTGGAGGCGCGCGGGCAGGCCATCGTCATGCCGACGGTCGAGCTGTATCGCCCGGCGGGGCAGGCAAACCGCATTGGTCGCTTTACCCTGGAGATGAACCGCTGATGGCTTTCCTGTCCGTTCTTGCCGCCGTCATCTTCGAGCATCTGCGCCCGTTGCGGCAGCCGCTATCGTACTACCGGCACTACACCCGCCTCACCCAGTGGCTCGAACGTCGCTTCAATAGCGGCGAGTACAGCCACGGGGCGATTGCGTGGGCGCTGGCGGTGCTGCCGGTGCTGGCGGGAGTGTGGCTGGTCTTCGTCCTGCTCGACGGCATCAGCCCCGTCCTCGGCTGGGCGTGGAACGTGCTTGTGCTGTATTTCACCCTGGGATTCAAGTATTTCAGCGACGCCGCCGAACAGATTGCGCGTCTGCTGCGCGCCGACGATATCGAAGGCGCGCGCGCGCGTCTTGATGCCTGGCGCGGCGGCGACGCCAGCCAGTTCAGCGCCGACGATCTGGCCCGGGTCACCCTCGAGCAGGTGATGGTCGCAAGCCATCGCCAGATGTTTGGCGTGCTGCTGTGGTTTGTGCTGCTGTCTTCGCTGGGGCCGGTGGGCGCAGTGCTGTTCCGCAGCACCTCGATTCTGGCGCGGCGCTGGGAGAGCAGCCGGGGACGCTTCGGTGCACTTGCGCAGCGCGCGTTCCACGTCATCAACTGGCTGCCCGCACGGCTGACCGCGCTGACCTACGCCATCGCCGGCAACTTCGAAGACGCCACCTATTGCTGGCGGACCCAGGCAGCTGCCTGGCCGGAACTGGAAGAGGGCGTGGTGCTCGCCGCCGGTGCCGGCGCCATGGGCGTGCGCCTGGGGCAGAGCGTCAACGTGGGCGGGGAAACCGTGTGGCGGCCCGAACTCGGTACCGGGCAGGCGCCCGACGCCGACTGCATCGACAGCGCCGTCAGCATGATCTGGCGCGGCCTGGCGATCTGGCTGGCGGCGGGTCTCTTGGTCGTCATCGCCGGCTGGTTCGCCTAAGCCCGAATGCTCAACGCGCTGTGGATCGGCTTCTTTCTGGCCGCCTTTCTGATTGCGTCGTTCAAACTGGTCTTTCTCGGCGATGCCGACGTTTTCGCCGCGCTGGTGAAGGCGCTGTTCGCCAGCAGCAAGACCGCATTTGAAATCGCCCTCGGCTTGACCGGGGTGATGGCGCTGTGGCTGGGGGTGATGAAAGTCGGCGAGCGCGCCGGCATGCTCGAGGTGCTGACGCGCGGTCTCGCGCCGCTGTTCCGCCGCCTGTTCCCCGACGTGCCCGCCAACCATCCCGCGCTCGGTGCGATGACCATGAACATGGGCGCCAACATGCTTGGGCTGGACAATGCGGCGACGCCGCTCGGCATCAAGGCGATGCAGGAGTTGCAGAAACTCAACCCGTCCAGCGATACCGCCAGCGACGCGCAAATCCTGTTTCTGGTGATCAATACCGCGTCGGTCACCCTGCTGCCAGTGACCATCTTCACCTTCCGCGCGCAGCTGGGCGCGGCCGACCCCACCGACGTGTTCGTGCCGCTCCTCATCACCACCTATATCGGCACCCTGGTCGGGCTCTTCGTCACCGGTTTCTTCCAGCGCCTGCACCTGTGGAATCGCGTCACCATGGCCTACCTGGGCGGGGCGACCGCGCTGATCGGCGGGCTGGTGCTGTATTTCGGCAGCCTCGACGCCGCGGCAATGACGCGGCAGTCATCGATCCTCAGCAATGTGCTGCTGTTCGGCCTCATCATCACCTTCCTGCTGATGGCGGCGCGGCGCCGGGTCAATGCCTATGAGGCTTTCGTCGAAGGCGCCAAGGAAGGCTTTCACACGGCGGTCACCATCATTCCGTATCTTGTCGCGATGCTGGTGGCGATCGCCGTGTTCCGCGCCAGCGGCGCGCTCGACCTGATGATGGGCGGGATGCGCGGCGTGGTGCTGGCGCTGGGGTACGATGCGCGCTGGGTCGACGCGCTGCCCACCGCGCTGATGAAACCGTTTTCCGGCAGCGGCGCGCGTGCCATGATGATCGACACCATGCAGGCACACGGCGCGGATTCGTTCGCCGGCCGCCTGGCGTCGATCGTGCAGGGCAGCACCGAGACGACGTTTTACGTGCTGGCGGTGTATTTCGGCGCGATCGGCATCAAGCGCGTGCGCCATGCCGTCGCCTGCGGCCTGATCGCCGACGTGGCCGGTATCCTCGCTGCCATCGGCATGGCCTATCTGTTTTTCGGTGCCTCAGTATGAAACCCTACGACACCCTTGCGGCGGTCGACCTCGGCTCCAATTCCTTCCGCCTGGAAGTGGCGCGGGTGACCGGCGACCAGCTGTACCAACTCGATTCGCTGAAGGAAACCGTGCGTCTGGCCGGTGGGCTTGCCGCCGACAAGCAGCTTGACGAAGTCACCCAGATGCGTGCGCTGGCCTGCCTGCAACGTTTTGGCGAACGCCTGCGCGGCCTGTCGCCGGAAACGGTCCGCTGCGTCGGCACCTCGACCCTGCGCGTCGCCCGCAACGCCGATGTCTTTATTCGCCAAGCCGAAGCCGCGCTCGGTCACCCGATCGAAATCGTCGCCGGGCGCGAAGAAGCGCGGTTGATCTATCTCGGCGTCGCCCATTCGCTGCCCGCCTCGCCCGATCGCCGGCTGGTGGTCGACATCGGCGGCGGCTCGACCGAGATTATTATTGGGCATGGCCTGAAGCCGCACGAGCGCGAAAGCCTGCACATGGGCTGCGTCAATTTCTCGCAGCGCTTCTTTGCCGGCGGCGCGATCGACAAGGCCGCGCTGAAAGCCGCCGAAGTCGCCGCGCGGGTCGAGGCCGAGATCATTGCCAAAGAATTTTCCAAAGCCAACTGGCAGCAGGCGATCGGCTCGTCCGGCACCGCGCGCGCGCTGCGCGAAATCCTCGAACAGAACGGCTGGTCGGCGCGCGGCATCACCGCCGACGGCCTCGCCCAGCTGCGCGCCCAGTTCATCAAGGCCGGCCATGTCGACGCGCTCGAACTGCCCGGCCTGTCGCGCGACCGCCGCCCGGTCATCGCCGGCGGCTTCGCCATCATGGCCGGCCTGTTCGCCGAACTCGGGATCGAGCAGATGGACGTCGCCGAAACCGCCATGCGCGAAGGCATCCTCTATGATTTGCTGGGACGCTTTCACCGGCAGGACATGCGCGAAGTGACCGTGGACGAATTCATGCGCCGCTATCACGTCGATCCCCAGCAGGCTGCGCGCGTCAAGCGGGTGGCATTGAAGCTGCTGGCGGCCGCCGGTGGCGGCGACGAAAACGACGCGCGCTTTCTCGACTGGGCAGCACGCCTGCACGAAATCGGCCTGTCGGTGTCGCACGGCGGCTTCCATCGCCATTCGGGCTATATCCTGGAAAACGCCGACATGCCGGGGTTTTCCCGTTCCGACCAGGCGCGCCTGGCGCTGCTGGCGCGCGCCCAGCGCGGCGCGCTGGCCAAGCTGCCGCAGTTTTCCGCGGAGACTGTCCTGCCCGACAACGACCGCCTACTGGTCTGGCTGCTGCGCCAGGCGGCCATCCTGTGCCGCAGCCGCGCTGACGCCCCGCTGCCCGACGTGAAAGTGGATGCCAGCAGCAAGCGTTTTCGGTTGACCCTGCCCGAAGGCTGGCTGGCGTCGCGCCCGCTCACCCAGCGCGCGCTGGAGGAGGAGGCGGCTCACTGGCACGCGACCGGGATGAAATACACGTTCGGCTAGCAGCCGGTCCTTTTAGCAATCCGGAGAGACAGCATGGATCGCCAGTCTGAAAATGAACACGCAGTTCCGCCCCAGGTGAGCCCGACCGGGATAGACGCAAGGGTATCGGGCGGCACCCTCGTCATCGACGTGAGGGAGCCGGATGACTACGCGAAATCGAACGTTCCCGGATCGGTCAACATCAGTCTCTCGGTTTTGGCCGAGCAGGCTGCAGCATCGATAGCGGACAAGGATGCGCCCGTGATTTGCTACTGCAATGGCGGCACGCGCGGACCGCGCGCCGTCGCCGAACTGGAAAAGCTGGGGTATACCAACGTAAGCTCGATCGCCGGCGGGCTGCGCGCGTACGTGTCGTTCAAACACGGGCCACAGTAGGCGGCACCGCGAGGCCGGTGGTCGACGCTGTTCCGCCGAAAACCGTGAAATGAGGCCGCTCAGCCCAAAAGCACCAGGGCCACGGGCAGCAGAATCAGCACGACAATGACGAGGCGCAGCGCATCATTCCTCGTGTGCGTGGCCTGAGGCCGCAGAAATAGCATTTCGGGTCGGGTGCGTGGGTTTCTCGAGCAGGAACGTACATGGCGGCCTCCCTCAACGGCGATCGCGCCCTTTATTACCTGGGACGCGATGATTAAACAATAGGACAAATACCGGGCGACTGCAGCGGAGGAGGCTGCGGAAGGCTCAAGCGAAGCGCTGCTGGCCGTCGCGCGCCAGCAGGGCAGCACCGTAGGCGGCATCGGTATGGGCGGCGCGCGCGACCGGCACGCCGAGCAGGCACTGGCGGATGCGCGTCCAGGCAGGATTGCGGGCGCCGCCGCCGGCGGTTTCAACCCGGCGCAGCGGGGAGGCGCCGAGTTCGGCCAGCAGGCCATAGCCGCGCGCCTCGATGTGGGCCAGGCTTTCCAGCAGGCCGTGCAGGAATTCGGCGTCGTCGGCCGGGCGCGGCGTCAGACGCGGCGAAAGCTGCGGGTCGTTGACCGGGAAGCGTTCGCCGGGTTTCGGCAGCGGCACATAGTCGAGCGGGCTGGCGATAGCGGGATCGATTCTTTCGCTGAGCGCGGCCAGCTGGCGGTCGTCGAAAAACTGCCGCAGCACCGCGCCGCCCGAATTGGACGCGCCGCCGGCCAGCCAGCGATCGCCGAACCAGTGGCTGTAGACACCGTGTTCGGTTGATTCCACCCGGGTATCGGACAAGAGCTTCAGCGCCTGCGTGCTGCCGAGCGAGGTGACGGCGTCGCCGCTGTGGCTGACGCCCGCGGCCAGGAACGCGGCGATCGAATCGGTGGTGCCGGCGTGCACCATGCAGGCGGGGTTGATGCCGAGGTAGCGCGCACGCGGGCGCGATACGGTGGCGAGCCGGGCGCCGGGCGCGATCGGCACCGGCAGGTAGTCGATGTCGGCCAGGTATGCCACCCACTCCGGCCATTTCAGCGCGTCGAGGTCGAGTCCCATCTTGAGGGCGTTGTGGTAGTCGGTCATCCCGACCCGGCCGGTCAAGAGGCCAGACAGCCAGTCGGCCTGGTTGAGGTACAGCCGCGCGCCGGTGAGGCCGAGGCGCTTTTTCAGCCACAGCACCTTGGCCAGCCCCGAGGTGACGGCGGCGGCGGGGTGGCCCGGGGTGGCGGTTTTCGCGATCAGTTTCGCCTCGTCGACCGCGCGGTCGTCGTTGTACAGCAGCGGCGGATGGCGCGGCGCCAGCGCCTCGTCGCAGGCGAGCACGGTGCCGGAGGTGCCGTCGAGCGCGATATCCGACAGTTGCGTGCGAATCGCGGGCGGCAGCGCCGCGACCAGATCCCACAGCGCCTCGCGCCAGATGCCGGCGCGCTCGTATTCGGCGAGTTCGCCGAAATCGCGCGCGTCCTCGGCAATGACCGCGCCTTCGGCATCGATGACGCAGGCGCGTGCGCCCGATGTGCCGAAGTCGATGCCGAGGAAAAATCCGGACCGTTCCATGCACGCAGTCTGATAGGCCGCGATGAAACTGGCAACTGCACGCAAACGCCCGTGTTGTACGAAGATTCGGCTGATAACGCAACAAAGGGAGACCCCGGCCATGCCGGACAAGAACAATCAGGGCAAGAACAATCAGGGCAAGAATAATCAGGGCAAGAATAATCAGGGCAAGAATAATCAGGGCGGTGGTTTTGCATTGCAGCCCACGCAAAAGCTGGAAGAACTGCCGCTCAAGCCCAAAGCCGCCAAAAAACCGGCAGCCCGCGACAAGGGCAAAGGCAAAGCTGCGCAGGCGGACGAGGCCACTTCTCTGATGATGGATATCCTCAAATACGGCCCCGATGTGGAGGTGGTGGGACCGGCCAGCCTGCGCGAGCGTGTGCAGGATATGCTCCGCCAGGCGACCCAGCGCTACGCCTAAGGTATCTCTTTTTCATAATGGCTCACGTCATGAGCCACCATCCCCGCTAATCTGTAGGCCAGGACATCACCCAGGCTGCAATCTCTCCTCCGGCCTGTGGGTGATGCTCCTTTTATGACGGGAGCAGACATGCAGAACGCCCCGATCGCATCGGTTACACTCGGTCCAATAATAAGGGAGCAACACGATGACCTTTGATCTCCAGGAAACGCATCAGGAATACACCGATCATGGGAATTCCTATGAGGGGGAAAGCGAGCAGGTCACCGGGCTTCGCCTTGACCTGATGATCGAGGACGCCGAGTCCATCGCCGCGCTGGTGGCCTATCCGGAGGGCCGCGAGCGCACCCGCTTTGTTCGCACAGCGCTTCGCATCGGCATTCTCGCGCTCAACCAGGCCCAGGGTCGCATCGATTCTGAATCGGTGCGAAACGAAGGCGATCGCATGGTGCAGGCGATCGAAACCAAGCTGGCCGACTACCGCCGGCAGACCGAGGGCCAGCTCGCCAACACTCTCAAGGATTACTTCGATCCGCAAAACGGCCGTTTTAATGAGCGCGTCGAGCGCCTGGTGCGCCAGGACGGTGAACTGGAAAAGCTCATGCGCGCCCAGATGGAACAGGCCGAGCGCACCCTGGCCGACACGCTCGCCCGTCATGTCGGTGCAGACAGCACGCTGATGCAGCATCTCGCCCCTGGCGACTCCAACCGCTTTCTGAATGCCCTGCGCGAGCATGTCGAGCAAACCCTCACGGTCCAGTCCGAATCGATCCTGCGCGAATTTTCGCTCGACAACACTGAAGGCGCGCTGACCCGTCTGGTACGCGAACTCAAGGACAAGCACGGCGAGGCTGCCGACGGCCTGAAGCAGCGCATCGGCGAGGTGATGCAGGAATTCTCGCTCGACAATGAGCAGTCCGCCCTCAGCCGCCTGGTGCGTCGGGTCGAAACCACGCAAAAGCAGATCAGCGACGAGTTCAGCCTTGATGCCGAAAACTCCGCGCTGGCCCGGATGAAACGTGAACTCACCCAGATGATCAAGGATCAGGACACCGCCGCACAGGCGTTCCAGACCCAGGTCGTCAGCGCGCTGGACGCCATGCGCGCCAGAAAGGCCGCCGAGGCCGCCTCCACCACCCACGGCCACGACTTCCAGCAGGCCGGGTTCGATATCCTGCAGGGCCTTGCCACGCGTGCCGGCGACATCGCCGAGGACACCGGTAATAGTTCAGGTTTGATTCCCCGCAGCAAGGTCGGCGATGCCGTCATCACCCTGGGACCGGACAACGCCGCAGCGGGCGCCCGTATTGCAGTTGAATTCAAGGAAGCAGGTAACTACACCCTCAAGACCACGCTGGAGGAGATCGACACGGCGCGCAAGAACCGCGATGCCGGCGTCGGCTTGTTCATCCATTCCCGCCGCACCGCCCCTGCGGGTCTCGATACCCTGGCTCGCTACGGCAACGACATCGTGGTCGTATGGGATGCCGAAGATGAATCCAGCGACGCTTACCTCAAGGCCGGCTTCATGGCCGCCAAAGCCCTGACCGTACGCGCCCGTCTGGAAAACGCCGAACGCACCGCCGACTTCCAGGCCATTGACAAGTCACTGACCGAAATACAGCGCCAGGTGGGATATCTCGATCAAATTCGTACCTGGTCCACCACCATCAAGAACAATGCCGTGAACGTTATCGACCGCGTAGAGAAGATGCAGAAGGCGCTGGATGGGGAAATAGAGACACTGAGCCAGCAGATCGAACAACTCAAGTCGGAAGCATGATTGACATGACAAAGGTCGAGTAGGAGTGGCTAGTCTGATGGACAATACTGGCTTGAAGGGACAGATAATAAGGA
>JBAQND010000046.1:0-1968 GCA_049303455.1 Thiobacillus sp. | reverse complement strand
GCGATGGCGCGGCGGTCGGCGATTTCGGGGGCGAAGTCGGCATACACGGAATCCGTAGGCTGGGTTAGCACAGCGTAAGCCGATATTTTTTCACAGACCTGGTGAGGCGGTGTCGGCGCGTCCGCTATGTAGGCGGGGGGGTGTTGGGTTACACCACAAGGGTGCTCCGACTTTTTACCGGCTAAAGCCGGTGAAAGATCGTATGCGCCCTGCGGGCTAACCCAACCTACATTTGCATCTGTGCGTGGGGCGAAACAGCGCGCGCGCAGGCCGGGGTAATTGTTCCAGTAGCGGGACAGCGCATCGATTTCCACCACCGGCACGCCGCCGTGCAGGTGGGCGCGCACGTCGTGCGGCTCGGGCGGCGGGGCGTTGTCGACGTAGCGGCGGATATTGCAGTTAAAATCTTCGGCGGCGATTTCTGCCACCGGCACGCGGCGGGCGTAGGCCGGCACGTCCGCCCCGCCCTGGGCGAGGCTGCGGTAGACGTGGACGATCTTGGAAATGTCTTCCGGGCGCAGGAAGTTTTGCGCCTTGCCTTCGCGGTATTCGCGGTCGGCGTTGATGAAGATGACGTGCTTGCGGTCTTGCGCGCCCTGCTTGTTCATCACCAGCACGCAGGCGGGGATGCCGGTGCCGTAGAACAGCCCGGCGGGCTGACCGATGACGGCTTCGAGCCAGCCGCGTTCGATGAAGTGCTTGCGCGCTTCCTTCTCCTCGCCGCCGCGGAACAGCACGCCGTGCGGCATGACGGTGGCCATCTTGCCGTCGGCCTTGAGCACGGCGAGCATGTGCTGCACGAACATGAGGTCGGCCTTCTTGCCTTTTTCGGGCATCCACACGGCGAAGCGGCCGGGGTATTCGATGTCTTTCTTGATGTAGTTCTGGCTGAAGGGCGGGTTGGCGAGCACGCGGTCGAAGCGCATCAGCTCGTTGCTTTCGGCCTTGTGCTGCGGGCGGCGCAGGGTGTCTTCCTGGCGGATGACGGCATGGTCGATGCCGTGCAGCAGCATGTTCATCTTGCAGATGGACCAGGTGGTGCCCATGCTCTCCTGCCCGAACAGCGACAGATCGCGCGGATCGCCGCCGCACTCGCGGATGTAGTCGCGGGTCTGGATCAGCATGCCGCCCGAACCGACGGTCGGGTCGTACACGCTCATGCCGGGCTGCGGATCGACGATTTCGACCAGGGTGCGCACCACGTCCGCCGGGGTGTAGAACTCGCCGGCCTTCTTGCCGGCGGAGTCGGCAAAGAACTTGATCAGGTATTCGTAGGCCGCGCCGAGCAGGTCGGGGAACTCGAAGTTCTCGTCGCGCAGCGGGATTTTTTCGAAGTTCTGGATGAAGTTGGCGAGGGTGTCGTCGTCAAGCGTGCGGCTCCCAATCTTCTTGTTGAAGTTGATGCCCTTGAGCACGTCCTGCAGGGCGTCGACGTTGGCGTCTTCCAGTGCTTCAAGCGCCTTGTTGAGCGCGGTGCCGACATTGGTCTTGAGGTGGCGGATCGTCGACCAGTGCGCGTCCTGCGGAACGAAAAAGGTGTACTTGTCGGGATTGGCGAGCTGGGTGGCGATGATTGCGTCCGCCATGCCTTTGGCCTTGAGGTCCTTGGCAAGCTGTTCGCGTTCCTGGTCGAACAGGTCGGACAGCCGCTTCAGGAACAGCATGCCGAAGATGTATTCCTTGTACTCCGAGGCGTCCATGTTGCCGCGCAGGTCGTCGCAGGCGCGGAACAGCAAGCTGGAAAGCTGGCTGAGGGTGAGCTTGGTCATGCAGTCATTCCAGGCTAGTTGATGCCGCCAGTTCCGGCCGGTTTTCCACGCATCGAGCCCGCCACCACCTTGTATTGCAGGAAGCGGGTTTCGATCGGGCCGTTGAACAGCGGGATGCGGCGGCTGGCCTTGAGTCCGAGCAATTTCGGCAACAGGGGATCGCCGGAAATGATCCACGCCTCCCAGCCGGAAAAATTCT
>JBAQND010000045.1:0-5377 GCA_049303455.1 Thiobacillus sp. | reverse complement strand
GCTTTACGCCATCAGCGGGCTGTCGCTGTTTGCGGCGATGCTCCTGACCTACTGGGGGGCGTTGCACATTCCGTCCGGGCTGATTTCGGTCATCTTCGGGCTGTCGCCGCTGGTCACCGGCGTGTTCGCCGCGCTGTGGCTGAGTGAGCGCACGCTTACGCCGGTTCGCATTGCGGGCCTGGGCCTGGCGCTATCCGGACTGTGGCTGATCTTCGGTCAGCCGTGGCCGGGCGACAGTCACGCCACACTGGGCACGCTTGCCGTGGTGGCGGGCATGGTCATGCAGGCGCTGGGGTTGGTGTGGATCAAGCGGCTGAATGTGCGCGCCTCAGCGCTCGCCATCACCACCGGCTCGCTCGGGGTGGCGACGCCGCTGTTCGTGCTGGCCTGGCTGGTCGCCGACGCCGCACGCCTGCCGCCCGATACCACGCTGCGCGCCGGCGCAGCCATCGTCTATCTCGGGGTGCTGGGGTCGGTGGTGGGCTTCACGCTGTACTACTACGTGATCAAGCATCTCGACGCCGGGCGCGTCGCACTGATCATGCTGGTGACGCCGGTGGCGGCACTGCTGCTGGGGCAGACACTCAACGCCGAATTCATTCCGGCCCGCGGCTGGGCCGCCATCGCGTTGATCGGCGCGGGACTGCTGCTGTACGAATGGCAGGCGCTGCGGCGGTTGAACGGACCACGGACGAGCCCGGACGCATGATTGCCGGGACGCCCGGGGCTGGCCGGCGCGCACCCCCCGACGTGTTATTTGTTGATATCATTGTCCGAAAATAACATTGGAAGGTGCTCCATGTCCTTGATCAAGTTTTTCTGCCTGACCAGCCTGCTGTTCGTGACCGCATTCGCTGCCGCGGCCCCAAACCGCAGCACGGACAAGCCAGCTCCACCCACCCCCGAAGCGCTGCACGAGAAACTGACCCAGATCAGCCAGGATCCGGCCAGGTTGTCCGCTGCGATCCAGCGCGGACAGAAGGACGCGTCGGTCTGCCGGCATTGCCATGGCGCCGGCGGCAACAGCGTGCTGCCCGAGGTGCCCAATCTGGCGAGCCAGAATGCGGCCTATCTGCTGGAACAGATGAACAAGTACGTGCAGGGGCGGCGCAAGTCGTCGGCCTTCATGGAAGGGATGATCAAGGCCCTGACCCCCGACCAGCGGATCGCGATCGCGCTGTTCCTGTCGCAGCAGCCGGTTGCCCACAAGCCTGCCGCCGCGCCCAACGCCGCGGGCAAGAATCTGTACGCCAAGCTGTGCGTCAGTTGCCACGGCGCCGGCGGCACCGGCACCCACACGACTCCGCGGCTGGCCGGACAGCAGGTGGTCTATCTGGAGGAGTCGCTGAAACGTTACCGCAGCGGCAACGGCGAGCGCATCGATCCGCGGATGGTTGCGTATACCCGCAACCTCAAGGATGCAGACATCCGCAACCTGGCGGCCTACCTGGCCGCGCTGCAGCCCTGAATCAGGGCTTCTTGAACAAGTCGTCCGGCGTCCGCGGCGCGTCGGCCCTGGCCGGCGTCCCGCCAAACAGCGCATCGAGCGCGCCGCGGCCCGCCTGCGCCATCGCCGCGCCGCCGCCCTTGTAGGCTTCGGGCCGCGGCACGAACCAGCCGCAATCGTTGGCGCGCACCTTGTCGGCAACGCGTTCGGCCGCCATTTCGCGGCACTGGCCGGCGCGGTGCGCATCATGGTGGCGGCACATTCCGCACGCATGTAGATCGGCGCGGCAGCTGGGGCAGGTTTCGCGGCGCGACAGCGGCAGCAGCATGCCGGCCAGGCTGGTGCCGCATTTCCAGCATTGCAGGCTCATGCGATCTGCAGGGCGTGGTATTGCAGGTCGGCCAGCGCGACGACCTGCAACGCGCGCGCGTGGGTGGCGTCGAGCACCACCGGCGGCGCCACGCCGGCCTCGGCCGCATCCAGCCAGCGCGTGGCGCACACGCACCAGCGGTCGCCCGCTTTCAGGCCCGGGAAGCCGTATTCCGGCACCGGCGTGACGAGGTCGTTGCCGCGCTGCAGCGAATAGTCGAGGAAAGCGTCGGTCATCTGCACGCACACGGTGTGGCTGCCGATGTCCTGTGGCCCGGTGTGGCAGACGCCGTCACGCACGAAGCCGGTCATCGGCGACACGCTGCATCCCTGCAGCAGACTGCCCAGCACATTGCGCGCATCGCTCACGTCATTCCCCTGAATAAGCAGCCGGATCGGCGAAGGTGGGCGCAGGCGCCAGGATGAGGGTGCCCGCCGCCGCTGCGGCGGCGTGGGTTTGCTCGACGTGCGCCAGCACGCTGGGCGCCGGGTAGCCGTCGACCGGCAGCCGGTGCAGGGTTTGATATTGCCGGATGGCGGCTTGCGTGCGCGGGCCGAGCAGGCCGTCCGCCTCACCGGCGTCAAAGCCCAATTCGTTCAATGTCCGCTGCAGCGCTTGCAGTTGCGCCGTGCCCAGTGCACCCGCTTCTCCCGACAGCAAGGCCAGGCCGTCGCCGCCCGCGATCTGTTTCGCCAACTGCGCCACCGCCAGCGCGTAATTCACCGAGCGATTCCAGCGCATCACCACATTGAAGTTGTCGAACACCATGAAAGCCGGCCCCTGCCAGCCCTGCGGCAGCACGATCGCCGAGCGGCCGGCAACGGCCGGCAACGGGCTGCCATCCACCGGCAACACGCCAAGCGCCGCCCATTCCGCCACCGGCAGACGGTTGGCGATGCTCGCGCGGCGCCAGTCGAAGTCTTGCGGCGGCCGCACCTCGATGGTCACCGGCTCGCCGGCGCGCCAGCCTGCGCGCTTGAGGTAGTTCGCGCCCGAGTGCATGGCGTCGGGAATCGATTGCCACAGGTCGATGCGGGCGTCGCCGTCGCCGTCCATCGCATAGGCGCGGTAGGTCGACGGCATGAACTGCATGTGCCCCATCGCGCCCGCCCATGAGCCCGTCATGTCGATCGCGCTGACATGACCGGCGTCGATGATGCGCAGCGCGTCGAGCAGCTGGCCGCGGAAGAACGCGCTGCGGCGACCGTCATAGGCGAGCGTGGCGAGGCTGGCCGGGATGTTGTGGTTGCCGAGGGTGGCGCCGTAGTTGGTTTCCAGCCCCCAGAATGAAACCAGCACGGCTTTCGGAACCCCGTGCTGCTGTTCGACCGCCTCGAGCAGCGCGGCGTGTTCGGCCATCAATTCCTGGCCGCGCGCGACCCGGCTCGCGGTAACGCGCAGCCTCAGGTAATCGGAAAATGTCTGCAGGAATTCGGGCTGGCGGCGATCAAGCTCGACCACGCGTTCGACCGGCATCAAGCCGGTCAGCGCGGCGTCGAGGGTGGCGGCGGAAATGCCCTGCGCCGCCGCCTCCTGGCGGAAGGCGGCGAGCCAGTCGTCGAAGCCGGTCTGGGCGTGGGCGGGAAACGTCGCCAGCACCGCCAGCAGGAAGAGAAATTTACGCATGTTTTTGCAGCCAGTATTCCAGTAGCGCCAGATGCCACAGCTTGCTGCCCTGGATGCGGGTGTGGTGCTGCTCCGGGGCATCCAGCAGTTTGTCCACGTAGGCGCGATGGTACAGGCCGCGCTCGCGGCAGGCCTGCGAATTCAAAATGTCCTGCATGAAGTTCAAAAATTCTCCGCGGACGAATTTGAGTGCGGGCACCGGAAAATAGCCTTTCTTGCGGTCGATCACCGCGTCCGGCACCCGCCCGCGCGCGATGGCCTTCAGCACGTGCTTGCCGCCGGATGCCAGCTTCAGGCCGGGCGGCATCGATGCCGCCAGTTCCACCAGCTGGTGATCGAGAAAGGGCACGCGCGCTTCCAGCCCCCATGCCATCGTCATGTTGTCGACCCGCTTCACCGGATCGTCGGTAATCAGCATAGTCGTGTCCATGCGCAACACCTGATCGATGAATTCGTCGGCAAAAGGTTCCGCCAGATGGCCCGCGATCATTTCCGCCGTGTAGTCGGGGCCGTGATACGCCGGCATGACCATGTCGAGAAATTCGTCGTGGTCGCGGTCGAAATAATGGCGGCGAAAACGCGCCAGCGGGCTGCCCGAGGTTTCCGCCGCCATCCGCGGATACCAGAAATAGCCGCCGAACACCTCGTCGGCGCCCTGCCCGCTCTGCACCACCTTGACCGTCTTGCTGACCTGCTCGGCCAGCAGATAGAAGGCCACCGCATCCTGCGCGAACATCGGCTCGGACATCTGGTCCACCGCTTCGGGCAGGCGGCGCAGCACTTCGGCATTGGGGATCAGGTACTTGTGGTGGCGCGTGCCATACATCGCCGCCACCGGGTCGGAGTATTCGAACTCGTTGCCGCGCTCTTCCGGCTGGTCCTCGAAGCCGACCGAAAACGTCATCAGGTCGGGCACGCCCTGCTCGGCCAAGAGCGCCACCAGGAGGCTCGAATCGAGCCCGCCGGACAGCAGCACGCCGACCTTGACGTCGGCGATCTCGATGCGTTTCTTCACCGCCTGCCTGAGGCTTTCGTGTATCGCCTCGGTCCATTCGGCCTCGGTCTTCGGCACGGCCGGGCGCTGCGCCTTCAGCGACCAGTATTTCCGATGGCTGAACTCGCCGCGCGCATTCACCGTCATGGTGGTGCCGGGCGCGAGCTTGCGCACCCCGTTGAAAATCGTGCGTGGCGCCGGCACCACCGCGTGCAGGGTGAACAGGTGGTGCAGCGCCACCGCGTCGACGCTGGTGTCGACCCCACCCGCCGCCTGCAGCGCCTGCGGCGTCGAGGCGAAGCGGAAGCAGCCGAGGTTTTGGCTGTAGTACAGCGGCTTGATGCCGAGCCGGTCGCGTGCCAGGAACAGCGTCTCGCGGTTCCAGATGGCGAACGCGAACATGCCGTGCAGGCGCTCGACGCAGGCCTCGCCCCATTCCAGAAACGCCCGCAGGATGACTTCGGTGTCGCCGTCGGAGTGAAAAACATGGCCGCGCCCGATCAGCTCGACGCGCAGTTCCGGGTAGTTGTAGAGGGTGCCGTTGAACACCAGCGCGGTGCCGCTGGCGGCGTCGAGCATCGGCTGCTTCGAGTGCTCCGACAGATCGATGATCGCCAGCCGCCGGTGGCCCAGCCGCACCGACCCATCGACGTGCTGGCCCTCGGCGTCGGGCCCGCGCCGTGCCAGCTTGGCCAGCATGCGATCCATCGCCGCCGCGTCGGGCGCCTTGTTGTCGAACCGGAATTCACCTGCTATGCCGCACATGTTTGATATCGACTTCTCTGGTTAAGCTGAAATTTACCGCGCGGAGACTCGGCGGATATGGCTTGTGTGCTCACCTTTCCGGTTTTTTGGCGACTTTCCTCCCCCGCACCGGCTTGCTGGTTTCTTCCAGCAAACGCGTGGCGTGGGCCAACTCCCTGGCGATCACCGCTTCGCT
>JBAQND010000044.1:0-4428 GCA_049303455.1 Thiobacillus sp. | reverse complement strand
CAGGTGCGGCGGCAGGATGCGCGCGGGGTCGGCCGCGTCCACTGCGGCGCGGAAGGAGCCCAGCAGCAGATCGCGCGGGTTCATGCTGGCGCTCATCGGATCAGGCGGCTGGCGCGCGGCGCAGCCTGCGCGAGACACCGCCGCGCAGCACCGGCCCGATCTGCATCGCCAACCGGAGCAGGATCGGCATGGTGAACAGGGTGAGCGTGGTGGCGACCAGCAGAAGTGGTTCCGAAGCCAGCTTGGCGAGGTTGAGCGAGACGACCTGGGCCGATGCTTCGCGTTGCGGATGGATGGCCAGTTCGGACAGCGGACGGATCTTGATCGAAACCGGCGGCGCGGCCAGCGCGGGCATGCAGAGCAGGGCGAGTAAGCAGACAGCGAGGCGCATGGCGGGGCAGGGAAGTGGAATGGCTCGATTGTAGCGGCAGTTTCCCGGGCGGGTTGGGGCACACAAAAACGGCCAGGAGAACCTGGCCGTTTTTGTGACATGAGGCGAAATTACTGCGCGGCTTCTTTGGCCTTGTCGGCCACATCCTGGGCCGCGTCGGCGGTGTCCTGGGCGGCTTCGGCAGCCGCATCCTTCGTGGCCTCGCCGGCTGCGGCGGCGGCGTCACCTGTCGCTTCGGCAGCAGCGCCGGCTGCTTCGGTCGCTGAACCTGCGGCGTCGGCGGCTGAATCCGCCGCTGCGCTTGCCGCCTCCCTGGATTCTTCCATGGCGGGGGCGGCGGCTTCTTCAGCCTTCTGGCAGGCAGTCAGTGCAAGGGTGGCGAACAGTGCGATGAGCAGTTTGGATTGCATGGATATCTTCCTCGGTGGGTGTGAAAAAAATACAGGTTTACACGGCTGCAAACTTATTGATAGTGCATAAGACAGGCGAAACAAGCGCTTGCGCGGATGCAACGCCGCCAATCACGATTTACGCTTCAGAACGTCTCGTCGTCGCGCAGGTAGCGCCATTGCCCAAGCGGCAGTTCGCCCAGCCGCACGCGGCCGATGCGCACGCGTTTCAGCCCCGCCACTTTCAGTCCCACCAGTTCGCACATGCGGCGGATCTGGCGCTTGCGGCCTTCTTTCAGGATGAAGCGCAGTTGGTCGGGGTTCTGCCAGCCGACCCTGGCCGGGCGCAGCTTGCGGCCGTCGAGCGACAGGCCGTGGTTGAGCAGGGCGAGGCCTTTGTCATCCAGCCGCCCTTCGACCCGCACCAGGTATTCCTTCTCGACATCGGAATTCTCGCCGATCAGCTGTTTGGCGATGCGCCCGTCCTGGGTCAGCACCAACAGACCGGTCGAGTCGATGTCCAGACGCCCGGCAGGCGCCAGCCCTTTCAGATGCGTTGGATGGAACGCCTGGTTTGCGCGCCCGTCCTGCCATTGCGTTTCCGGACGAATAAGCGTCACGGCCGGCTGGTAGCCCGGTTCCGGCTGGCCAGACACATAGCCGACGGGTTTGTGCAGCAGGATGGTGACGCGCTGCTGCTGTTGCGCGCTCGCCTGCGTGTCCAGGCGGATCGCGCAGTTGGGGTCGACCTTGGTGCCGAGTTCGGAGACCCGGCGGCCGTCGACAAAAACCAGTCCGCGCTCGATGTAGCTGTCGGCCTCGCGGCGCGAGCACAGCCCGCGTTCGGACATCAGTTTGGACAGGCGAACGGGTTCGGCCATCAGTGTCTCGACAGGACGGGTTGCAGATACGCCCCGGTATGGCTGGCCGGATTGTCGGCCACCGCCTCCGGCGTGCCTTCGGCGATGATCTGGCCGCCGCCGCCGCCGCCTTCGGGGCCGAGGTCGATCAGCCAGTCGGCGGTCTTGATCACATCGAGGTTGTGCTCAATGACGACCACGCTGTTGCCGGCCTCACTCAGGCGCTGCAGCACTTTCAGCAGCAGGTCGATGTCGGCGAAGTGCAGACCCGTGGTCGGCTCGTCCAGGATGTACAGCGTGCGCCCGGTGTCGCGCTTGGACAGTTCGAGCGCGAGCTTGACTCGCTGCGCTTCGCCGCCCGACAGCGTGGTGGCGGACTGGCCGAGGCGGATGTAGCCCAGGCCGACGTCGAGCAGGGTTTGCAGCTTGCGCCCGACTACCGGCACCGGAGCGAAGAATTCGTGCGCGTGCTCGATGGTCATTTCCAGCACGTCGCGGATGGTCTTGCCCTTGTACTGCACTTCCAGCGTCTCGCGGTTGTAGCGCGCGCCGTGGCAGACGTCGCACGGCACGTAGATGTCGGGCAGAAAGTGCATCTCGACCTTGATCACGCCGTCGCCCTGGCAGGCCTCGCAGCGCCCGCCCTTGACGTTGAAGCTGAAGCGGCCCGGCCCGTAGCCGCGCATGCGTGCTTCCGGCACGCCGGCGAACAGTTCGCGGATCGGCGTGAACAGACCCGTGTAGGTGGCCGGGTTGGAGCGCGGGGTGCGGCCGATCGGCGACTGGTCGACGTTGATCACCTTGTCGAAGAACTCCAGGCCGCGGATCTCGCCGTGCGGAGCGGGCTCGGCCGACGAGCCGTACAGGTGGCGCGCGACGGCGGCATACAGGGTGTCGTTGATCAGCGTCGACTTGCCCGAGCCCGACACGCCGGTGATGCAGACGAACAGCCCGACCGGCAGATTGAGCGTGACATTTTTAAGGTTGTTGCCGCGGGCGTCGGTCACCACCAGCTGCCGCTCGGGGTCGGGCTGGCGGCGTGTTTTGGGGATGGCAATGCGGCGCCGGCCCGACAGGTACTGCCCGGTGAGCGAGTGTTCGGCGAGGCGGATCGCCTCCGGCGTGCCTTCGGCCACCACTTCGCCGCCGTGCACGCCGGCGCCGGGGCCCATGTCGACCACGTAATCGGCGGCGCGGATCGCGTCCTCGTCGTGTTCGACCACCAGCACCGAGTTGCCGATGTCGCGCAGGTGCTTCAGCGTGCCCAGCAGGCGATCATTGTCGCGCTGGTGGAGGCCGATCGACGGCTCGTCCAGCACGTACATCACGCCGGTGAGCCCGGAGCCGATCTGGCTGGCCAGGCGGATGCGCTGCGACTCGCCGCCGGAGAGCGTGTCGGCGGAGCGGTCGAGCGACAGGTAGTCGAGCCCGACGTTGTTGAGGAAGCCGACGCGGGCGATGATTTCCTTGACGATGCGGTCGGCGATCTGCGCGCGGTGGCCGTCGAGCGTCAGCGCTTCGAAGAACGCCTGCACCTGTTTCAGCGGCATCGCGCTGACGACGTAAATCGGCACGCCGCCCATCATGACGTGACGCGCCTCCTCGCGTAGCCGGGTGCCGTTGCAGGCGGGGCAGGACTTGTTGTTCTGGTATTTGGCGAGTTCCTCGCGCACCGCCGTCGAGTCGGACTCGAGGTAGCGCCGCGCCATGCTGGCGAGCACGCCCTCGAAGGGATAGCTTTTCGTCGTGTAGCCGCCGCGCGGCGCCAGCGTCTGGAACGCGATCGGATCCTTGCCGCTGCCGTTCAGGATCACGTCGCGGGTGCGCTCGGGCAGCGCGTCCCACGGCGCGTCGAGGTCGAAGCCGTAATGCATCGCCAGGCTCTGCAGCATCATGAAAAAGAACTGGTTGCGCTTGTCCCAGCCCTTGATCGCGCCGTTTGCCAGTGAAAGATGCGGAAAGGCGACCACGCGCGCAGGGTCGAAGAACGTGATCTGGCCGAGGCCGTCGCAGGTCGGGCAGGCGCCCATCGGGTTGTTGAACGAGAACAGGCGCGGCTCCAGTTCCGGCAGCGCGTAGCTGCACACCGGGCAGGCGAACTTGGCGGAGAAGAGATGTTCGCGGCCGGCGTCCATTTCCACCGCCAGCGCGCGGCCATCCGAATGGCGCAACGCAGTCTCGAAGCTTTCGGCCAGCCGCTGCTTGGCGTCGGCACGCATCTTCAGGCGGTCGACCACCACCTCGATGGTGTGCTTCTTGTTCTTGTCGAGCTTGGGAATGGCGTCGATCTCGTGCACGCTGCCGTCGACCCGCACCCGCACGAAGCCCTGGGCGCGCAGTTCGGCAAACAGTTCGAGGTTTTCGCCCTTGCGCCCCACCACCAGCGGCGCCAGGATCATCAGCTTGGTGTCCTCCGGCAGCGCCAGCACCGCGTCGACCATCTGCGACACCGTCTGCGCGGCAAGCGTGATGCCGTGTTCCGGGCACTGCGGGTCGCCGACGCGGGCGTACAGCAGGCGCAGGTAATCGTGGATTTCGGTGACGGTGCCGACGGTCGAGCGCGGGTTGTGGCTGGTGGCCTTCTGCTCGATCGAGATCGCCGGCGACAGGCCCTCGATCAGGTCGACGTCGGGCTTTTCCATCAACTGCAGGAACTGCCGCGCGTAGGCCGACAGCGACTCGACATAGCGGCGCTGACCTTCGGCGTAAAGCGTGTCGAAGGCGAGCGAGGACTTGCCCGAACCCGACAATCCCGTGATCACCACCAGCTTGTTGCGCGGCAGGTCGA
>JBAQND010000043.1:0-4264 GCA_049303455.1 Thiobacillus sp. | reverse complement strand
GGCGCATCACGCCCGGCGTCGTGCTCGGCACATTGGGCGGGGCGATGGTGGCGGCGCAGATGCCGGCGACGCTGCTGAAGCTGTTCTTTGTCGCCTTCCTGTTTTACGCCGCCGTCCAGATGTGGCTGGATTTCAAGCCGGCGCCGCATCGCGAATTGCCGGGGCGCGGCGGGACGACGCTGGCGGGCGGCGCGATCGGCGTGGTGTCGAGCTGGGTCGGCATCGGCGGCGGCACCCTGTCGGTGCCGTTCATGCTGTGGCACAACGTGCCGCTTCACCGCGCGATCGCCACTTCGGCCGCGATCGGCTTCCCGATTGCCATCGCCGGCACGGCCGGTTACCTGCTGGGCGGCTGGAACGCGACCGACCTGCCCAGCGGCAGCCTCGGCTTCGTCTACCTGCCGGCGCTCGCCGGCATCGCCCTCGGCAGCGTGCTGACCGCCCCGCTCGGTGCGCGCACCGCGCATCGCCTGCCGGTGCGGCCGCTGAAGCGGTTTTTTGCGCTGCTGTTGCTGGCATTGGCGCTGCGCATGGTGTGGACGTTCTAGCGGCGCGTTGCGGCCTCTGGCACGGCTGGTCTCTGCACGAATCGAATTGCGCTGCGTGTAACGATTTGGCGCTTGAGTGGCGGTGTTGCCCACGTTAGTCTTTCGACACATGCCGATTTTCGTCGCATGGCCGATTCCTAACCCGTGGAGATTTACATGGCACATTTGCAAGCCGTTCACCCCATACTGCAACCGCAGCAAACCGCATACACGCAACTCACCACGTGTTTCGATCCGCATAGCCAGGTTGCCTGGGGCTACATGCATTCAGAACCGCGCCCCTGTTTTACCCCGACTTTGCTGCAGGAGCTGCTGGGCTGGTGTCATGCAGTCGCCAGCCAGATTGATGATCCCAGCCAGCCGGATGTGCGCTACATGGTGACCGCGTCGGCGCATCCGGAGGTGTTCAATTACGGTGGCGACCTGAACCGCTTCGCCGAACTGATTGCGGCCGGCGAACGCGACCATCTGGCGCAGTACGCCCAGGCCTGCATCGAGCCGCTATATCTGAATGCGGTGCACCTGAATCGACCGGGACTGAAATCGATCACCTTGGTGCAGGGTGATGCGCTGGGTGGCGGTTTCGAATGCGCCTTGTCCGGCAATGTGCTGATTGCCGAGCGCGGATCCAAAATGGGATTTCCGGAAATCCTGTTTAATCTGTTTCCGGGCATGGGGGCGCTGAGCCTGCTGGCTCGCCGCGTAGGTTACCAAAAAGCCGAGCAGATGATCCTGAGCGGGCGGCTTTTCCTCGCAGAGGAACTGCATGCCCTGGGGGTGGTGGATGTGCTGGCCGAGCCGGGAGAAGGGGAGATGGCGGTACATGACTACATCAGGCGTGAATCCCGCTCAAGAAACGGGGCGTTGGCATTGCGCGCGGCGCGCGAGGTGGCGCAACCGATCGCGCATGAGGAGCTGATGCGGATTGCCGAAATCTGGGTCGATGCGGCTTTGCGGCTCGAGGCCAAGGACTTGCGCATGATGGAGCGTCTGGTGACGCGTCAGACGGGCAAGGCCGATAGCGCGAACAGCGGCGGATCAGCTGTGGTCAGCGCGTAGCTTGCGGGCCTGATAGGCGGCTAGTTCGGTCTGCGTTTCGACCAGCGCAGACCGCACAACGTCCAGTCTGTCATGTGCCAGCCGGGTTGCGAGTTCGAACGCCTTGGTGCGCTCGGCTTCGGCGCATCGCTGCGCCAGCAGATTGGCGCCGACATCGCGGGCACCACCTTTCAGTAGGTGCAGTTGGTGGTGCCATTGCCCGTAATCCTGGGCGGCCAGCGCACGTTCGATGTCGCGTAGCGTGCGGCCGCTCTCTTCTTCAAAGCTGGCGAGCAGATCTTCTACGAAGGCCGCCCCCCCCAGTTGCGCCAGCTCGTCCAGCACGGCCTCATCGAGTTCCTCTTCCTGCTGTGCCGCTGACGGTGCCTTGCCGGCAATGAAGGGCGTCTGCCGGGCGATCAGCCGGGCGATGACATCAATGAGATCGCGGCTGTTGATCGGCTTGGTGAGGAAGGCGTCGGCGCCCGCTTCCTCGCAGGCTGCCCGTGCCTCGGCGCGCGCGTCGGCGGTGAGCATGATGATGGGCAGGTGGCCGTTTTCCATGAAGCGCCAGCGCAGCGCCACTTCGGGTCCAGACAGCTGCGGCATATGCATGTCGACGATGGCGAGGTGGTAAGGCGGGCTGGCGGATTCGAGCATGGCCAAGGCTTCCTCGCCGTCATGCGCCAGAAAGGTTTGGTGTCCGGCATGCTCCAGCAGACCGCGGATCACCCGTTGGTTGACCGGGTTGTCTTCCGCCACCAGGATGCGCAGCCCCGCCGCATTCCCCGCCTGGGTCCGGAAATGGTTGGCCAGTGATACGACGTTAGCCGGCATGACGTGGCTGACCACGGCATGGATGGCGTTGAACAGCAGGGTGGAATTGACCGGCGTGCGCAGCACCGAGGCATAGCCTTCGCGCATCAGCAGGCTGTCGTGCGGCAGGGCGATGCCGGCGTCGGACTCGATCAGGATGATGGGTAGCGTGGCCAGGCTGGGGGCGTCGCGCAGCATGCGCAGGAAAGCGACCGGGCCGCCCGGCAGTGCGGAGCGCTCCACCACCACTGCGCCGAGTGGCGTGTTGCCCGACACGGGGGCGGATAGTTCGGCCGTGAGCTGGATGGTATTGCCGAGCGTCACGGTTTCGGCGCCCCAGTTGCGAATGACTGCCTGGACACGGGCTGCCAGCGCGCTCCCCGCCAGGATGGCCACCCGCATCGGCGCGTCGAAATGTTCGTCGGATGCCGCGATCGGGGCCACCTGCAGGGCAAACGGCAGCTCGAACCAGATGGTCGTGCCTTCATCCTCGCGGCTGTGCAGGCCGATTTTCCCGCCCAGGGTTTCCACCAGTTGCTTGGCAATGGCCGTGCCCAGCCCGCTACCGCCAAAACGGCGGGTGACCGACGGATCGGCCTGGGTGAAGCTGTCGAAGATGCGAGCCTGTGCGGCTTCTGGAATGCCGATTCCGGTGTCGACGATTTCAAAGCGCACCCGCTGCGGCTGGCCTAGTCCGACCGGGCGGATATAGACGTCGATCCGTCCGTGCTCGGTGAATTTGATGGCATTGCCGATCAGGTTGATGAGGATCTGGCGCAGGTGGCGCGCATCGCCATGCAGTTGGAACGGCGTCTGCGGCGCAATGTGCGCCGCCAATACCAATCCTTTGCCTTGCGCCTGGGATTCCATCATCGCGGCCGTGCCATTGACCAGGCGATGCAGGTCGAAATCCTCGCCTGTGGTGACGATCCGCCCGGCCTCGATGCGGGAAATATCGAGCACGTTATCGATCAATTCCAGCAGGGTGTGGGCCGACGCGAGAATGATCTGGGAAAACTCCTTTTGTTCCTTGTTGAGCGGGGTTTCCGCCAGCAGATCGGCGGAGCCGATGACACCATTCAGCGGCGTGCGCAACTCATGGCTCATGTTGGCGAGAAAGCTGGATTTGGCCTGGTTGGCTTCGTTGGCGCGATTAACCGCTGCATGTAGCTGACGCATTAACGAGGTGGCATAAAGCGGCACGATCACCATGGTGAACAAGATGCCAACCCCCAACTCAAGATGGGCATGCCAGAAGGGGTTGAAAACCAGTACCGACCCGAAGCCCACTGTGGCGAGCACAGTCGAAAACAACAAATAAGGCACCCCGTACCTGAAGCCGTTGCCAAGCGTGACCCACAAATAAATGCCGACCAGTGGCGCAGATGTCTCGCCCCCAATCAGGAGAAGGAACGAGGCAGTCGAGAAATCCACGATTGCACCGTACAGCCGCCGCTGGGGTGAGGCTCGCAGACTGACCAGGGTGCCCGCCAAAATGATGGTGGCCGTCGACAGGAAGAAAAGTGCAACGAAGTGGATGCTGGAGTAAATGTATTCCGAGTGGGAAAACCAGCTTGAGCTGAAATACAGATAGGCGATGACACCAATGGCGAAACGTACTAGCGACTGCTGAAACTCGGTATCCGGCCGGCTGCGGATCCGTTTGAGCAGACGCTGTAAAAACACGGGCATCGGCGAATGAAGCGTGGCCTTCATGCGCCGATCACGCCTGGGAGTCGCCCATCTCGCGCATGATGACCGCCACGGTATCGATGCGCAGTTCAAAGGCGCGCACGCAGTCGGGGTCGAAGTGTTGCCCGCTTTCCGACCGGATATAGTCCAGTGCTGCCTGAAACGACCAT
>JBAQND010000042.1:0-6972 GCA_049303455.1 Thiobacillus sp. | reverse complement strand
GTCACCGCGGGTGACAAGGGTTACATCCAGGAAATTTCGGGCGTCAATCTGCTGCCCTTCATGTACCTGGGCGCCAAGCACATGATGACGGGTTACGACCACATCCTGTTTCTCTTCGGTGTGATCTTCTTCCTCTACCGACCCTCACACATCGGTCTCTATGTCAGCCTGTTTGCGCTGGGTCACTCCACCACGATGATCCTGGGCGTCTACTTCAACGTTGGGTTCAACAGTTACCTGATCGACGCGATCATTGGCCTGTCGGTTGTGTACAAGGCGCTGGACAACCTCGGCGCCTTCCAGCGCTGGCTGGGCTTCCAGCCCAATACCAGGATTGCAACCCTGGTGTTTGGCCTGTTCCACGGCTTTGGCCTGGCGACCAAGATTCTTGAATATGATATCTCGCCCACCGGCCTGGTACCCAACCTGCTTGCCTTCAACGTGGGCGTGGAAATCGGCCAGCTTCTGGCATTGGCCGTCATCCTGATCGGCATGAGCTACTGGCGGCGAACGGCCAGCTTTATCCGCAACGCCTACACCGCCAACGTCGCGATGATGTCCGCCGGATTTGTGCTGGTGGGCCTCCAACTGACCGGCTACTTTGTGGCCTGAACGAACAACCATAGGACTATTCAACATGTACAACAGCGATACGCCCCTGCGCGCCGAATTGCCCTCTTCCAGGCAGCTCTTGCGCTCCACCCTCCTGGCCGCCATGGCGGCGCTGGTCCTTCTGATTGCCGTTGTTCTTCCGGCCGAATACGGCATCGATCCCACCGGGGCCGGCCGGGCCCTGCGTTTGACTGAAATGGGTGACATCAAGCAGCAGCTGGCGGCTGAGGCCGCGGCCGATGCCGCAGCCGCCGCGCCGGCGGCGCTGTTGCCCACAACTGGCGAGGCTGGCATGGCGACAGCCAGCGCGGCAGAAATTCCGGTGATGGCCGCTGTGGCCGCAACTCAGAAGGGGCCGACACAAGCCGCTGCCCCCAAGATTGAATGGCGCGACGAGACACCTCTCATCCTGACTCCGGGCGAAGGGGCGGAAATAAAATTGAAAATGACTCAAGGCGCAAAGGCTCAATACGCTTGGGTCGTCGAGGGCGGTGAAGTCAACTTCGATACCCATGGCGACGCACCAGGCAAATCGATCAGCTACGAAAAGGGCCGCGGGGTTTCCACCGATGCAGGCGTGCTGGAGGCAGCGTTCACGGGTAATCATGGCTGGTATTGGCGCAACCGTGGCCAGTCAAGCGTGACGGTCATCCTGCGCACCCGCGGTGACTACACCGAAATCAAAAAAATGCTGTGAATGATGGGCGCCGCGATGAGTATCGCAGCGCCCTTCGCCGCCCCCGATCTGCTAAACCGCTTGAAAGAATATCCAAATGAAAGCGCTCAAAACGCTCGCCAGCACTTTTTTGTTTGATAGTCTGTTTCGCGGCTACGCTCGCTGGATGTGATCCATCCGGACCCAATGGAAATGGCGGCCAAGCTGGCCACGGGCACAGCCATGAATGAGGATGTAACCGTGCTTCTCCAGGGTGGCGCGCTCAAAAACCAGGTGCGGCATTTTCTCCCAGAGGCGAGTGGCTCATTCAAATGAATCCGTGTGAATATCCATGCATAAAGGGGTGATCTATGCCTTGCTGGCCGCCGCGCTGTTTGGCGCCAGCACGCCGTTTGCCAAAGCGCTGATTGGGCAAGCGGCCCCGGTCATGCTCGCCGGCTTGCTCTACCTGGGCAGCGGCCTCGGCTTGCTGGCTTGGTACACGCTGCGTGCGCTGACAGCCCGCGGCCAGCAGCCGACGAACGCCCGCCTGACCCGGCAGGATCTGCCGTGGCTGGGCGGCGCCATTCTGACTGGGGGCATCGCGGGGCCGGTGTTGCTGATGTTCGGCTTAACGCTGACCCCGGCATCGTCCGCCTCGCTGCTGCTGAATATGGAAGGCGTATTGACCGCGCTCTTGGCCTGGTTCGTCTTCAAGGAGAACTTCGACCGGCGGATTTTTCTGGGCATGGTCTTGATCGTGGCGGCCGGCGTCCTCTTGTCGTGGCAGCAGCGTCCCGCGCTCGGCGTGCCATGGGGTGCGCTTGCCATTGTCGCGGCGTGTCTGTGCTGGGCCATCGACAACAATCTCACCCGCAAGGTATCGGCCAGCGATGCGGTACAAATCGCGGGAATCAAGGGCCTGGTGGCGGGCTCGGTCAACCTGTCGATTGCGCTGGCGCTGGGTTCGCCGTGGCCTGAAGCGAACACGGCGTTGATTGCCGGCGTGGTCGGCTTTGGCGGATACGGCCTTAGCCTGGTGTTGTTCGTGCTGGCGCTGCGCCATCTCGGCACCGCCCGCACCGGTGCCTACTTTTCCGTCGCACCCTTTGCCGGCGCCGCCATTGCGCTCGTGATGCTGGGCGAAACGCCGGACCCGGTGTTTTGGGTGGCGGCAGCGCTGATGGGCGCCGGCATATGGCTGCATCTGACGGAGACGCACGCGCATGCGCATACCCATGTGCTGATGTCGCATGCGCATGGTCACAGCCACGACGCGCACCACCAGCACAGCCATGACTTTCCATGGGATGGCAAGGAGCCGCATAGCCATCCGCATCAGCACGAACCGCTCACGCACAGCCACCCGCATTTCCCCGATATTCATCACCGGCATCGGCATTGATCTCGTAACAATGGGCTATTGCGGCGACGCCCACATGCAAATTCAATCGAAGCCCTGCAACCGCGCGCATTTACCATTATCGGAACAAGAAAAATGAAAACTCAAACAATGAATGTGAATAGTGAAGCGGCAGCCGAACCAGCGAGCGCATCGAGCCTACGGGTGCTGATGACGCGCTCGCGCTGGATCGAAGTCGGGCGTATTGTGCTGACCGGCTTGGTGGCGTTGCTGTTTTGGCGGCAATGGGTACCGATACAACTCCTGTGGCTTGCCGTCGCGATTGGTTTATATCCGCTGGTAAAAACCGGCTTGATCGACCTGATACGCGAACGCAAAATCGGGACCGAGATTTTCGTTACCGTTGCCACACTGGTCGCTGTGTTTGGTGGCGAGACGGTCGCCGGCGCCGTGCTGATGGTGATTATTCTAATTGCCGAGTTCATCGCCGACTTGAATATGGATCGCGCCCGCGCTTCCATCAAGACACTGATCGGCTCGGTGCCGCAAGTCGCGCTGAGACGCGGCGCAGACGGTGAACGCGTGGTTCCGATCGAGCAACTGCGAACTGGCGATGTCGTTCTGGTACGCGCCGGCGAAAAAATTCCGGTGGACGGCAGCATCGTGGGAGGTGCGGCATCGATCAACGAAGCGCCCATCACCGGCGAAAGCCTGCCCAAGGACAAGAGTATCGGCGCGAGCGTTTTTGCCGGCACCATCGTCGCATCGGGCGCAGTGGATATTCAGACAGAGAAAGTCGGCAGCGACACCACCTTTGCACGCATCATTGGGCTGGTGGAAAGCGCCGAAGCGGCGCAAGCACCCGTGCAAAAACTCGCCGACAAAGTTGCATCGTGGCTGATTCCGGTTGTTTTTGTATTTCTCATTGCGGTTTATATGGTCACGGGCGATGTGCGCACCATCGTCACGCTGCTGATTTTTACCTCGCCTGCCGAACTGGGATTGGCGACGCCATTGGTGATGATCGCCGCCATTGCGCGTGCTGCCCGCCATGGGATTTTGGTCAAGGGCGGACTGTATCTGGAGTCGCTGGCCAAAGTGGATGTGATGGTGTTCGACAAAACTGGAACGCTCACAGCGAACAAGCCTGAAGTGGTTCGAGTGGAGGCACGCGATTCACGATTTTCTGAAATGGAACTGTTGAGTCTGGCTGCTGCCGCTGACCGCCGTTCAGCGCATCCGCTGGCCAAAGCCGTTGTGGATTACGCAACTGTTAGACAGATCGCCGTGCCGGAGCCGGAGCAATATGAGCAGGTGCAAGGTCGGGGGGTTATAGCAACCGTCGCGGGTCGTGCCGTACTGGTCGGCAATGCCGCACTGCTGCGCGAAAACGGCGTCACACTTGCCACCGCAATTGAAGACGGCGGACAAACGCCAGTGCATGTAGCGGTCGATGGGCAATTTGCCGGTGTCATTTTTATCGCTGATACGTTACGGCCGGGGGCCCGCGAAGCTCTGTTGAAGTTGAAACAGACGGGCGTCAAGCGGATCGTGATGTTGACTGGCGACAATGAGGCCACCGCACGCGTAGTGGCCGCGGAATTAGGCGTGGACGAGGTGCGCGCCGACTTGATGCCGGAAGACAAAGTCACAGCGATTGAAGAACTCAAAAAGCAAGGGCATCGCGTGGCCATGATAGGTGACGGCATCAACGACGCACCCGCCCTGGCGCGAGCGGATGTGGGCATTGCGATGGGCGGCGGCGGCACCCAGGCCGCGCTGGAAGCCGCCGATATCGTGCTGATGACGGATGATTTATCCAAGATCGTCAGTGCCCGTGCCATTTCCCGGCGCGCGTATCGCACGATTCAGGAGAACTTGTTTGTCGGCGTTGGCGTAGTCCATGTGTTGGGCATCACGGCGGCGCTGATGGGCTGGATTGGCCCTATCGAAGCCGCTTTTATACATCTGGGACCGGATATTCTGGTGTTTTTGAACTCTGCCAAATTGCTGCGTGTTCGGATTGATGGCGCCTGAATCCCTTATATATATGCAAACAATAAGTCAATTGGCACTACAGGGAGCAGCAGAGTCGGACAACAGGCTGTGGTCAACACCAGCCTCGCCTTGTTACTGGGTGCGTCCCTGCCCGCCTGGCCCGCCGCGGGCGCGGCCATGGCGGTGGGCCTGATGGGCTACGGCCTGAGTCTGGTGCTTTTTGTGCGGGCGCTGCGTGGCCTGGGCACCGCCCGCACCGGCGCCTATTTCTCCACCGCGCCTTTCATCGGTGCCGCCATCGCCATCCTGCTGCTGGGCGAAGCGACGCCTGCGCCGTTCTGGCTGGCCGCCGGACTCATGGGCGCGGGAGTCTGGCTGCATCTGACCGAGCGTCACGAGCATGAGCACACGCACGAGCCGCTCGAACACACCCATCCACACATTCACGACGCGCATCACCAGCACGAGCATGATTTCGACTGGGATGGCAGCGAGCCGCACAGCCATCCGCATCGGCATGCAGTCCTGACCCACAAGCATCCCCATTTTCCTGACATCCATCACCGCCATGGGCATTGAACCCCCGGTCTAGGAAATCCTTAGCTCTGGGAAAAATGGTCTTGATAGATGAAAACCTACGCGCGACGTTCGTGCAACAATTCAATGAAGCGCATTGTGCCCATGTGACCCGCGCACGTGGAGTGCAGCCAGCAAGCATAACCGCAAGCTTTTGATACATGAGACAAGCAAAGAATGGCCAAGGATTACAACGCAGATTCGATCAAGGTTCTCAAAGGACTTGAGCCCGTCAGGGCTCGCCCCGGCATGTACACCCGGACCGACAGTCCGCTTCATGTCATCCAGGAGGTTATCGATAACTCGGCCGACGAAGCTTTGGCGGGGCATGCCACCCAGATCGGCGTCCGCTTGTGCGTGGATGGCTCGGTCAGGGTCAGCGATGATGGACGGGGCATCCCTGTAGACCTCCATCCTCAGGAAAAAGAGCCCACGGTCGTGGTGGTGCTGACCCGTCTGCACGCCGGGGGCAAGTTCGACAAAACCTCCGGCGAAGGGGCTTACGCGTTCTCCGGGGGCCTGCACGGGGTGGGCGTTTCGGTGACCAATGCCCTCGCCACCCGGCTGGCCGTGACGGTGAAACGAGACGGCCAGGTCTACGAAGTCGTGTTTGCAGATGGCGGAAAGGTCAGCAAGAAGCTCGCTGTCATCGGCAAGTGCGCCAGGAAAGCGTCGGGCACGACGATTCAGGTCTGGCCCGATCCGGTCTTCTTCGACTCGCCTCAAATCCCCGAGCGTGAACTCGCGCGTCTGCTGCGCGCCAAGGCCGTCCTGCTGCCCGGCGTCACCTTCCGGCTGGAAATCGAACGTGGCGACGCGGTGGATGAGCACGTCTATTGCTACCAGGGCGGGCTGTCCGACTACCTGTCCGAACAGGTCCCCCCGGACGAAGCCCTGGTTCCGGTCTTCGCTGGCGAGGCCTACGCGGACGGCACCAACGGGTTTGCCAAGGGCGAAGGCGCGGCCTGGGCGGTGACCTGGGCGGAATCCGGCAGCTTCTCCGAATCCTACGTCAACCTGATTCCGACCCTGCAGGGCGGCACCCATGAGGCCGGTCTGCGCGCCGGCGTCTTCGATGCGGTGAAGTCCTTTGCGGAACATCACGCGCTGCTTCCGCGCGGTGTGCAGCTGCGCCAGGAAGACGTCACGGGGCGCATGTCCTTCGTTCTCTCCACCCGGCTGCTTGACCCCCAGTTCCAGGGGCAGGTGAAGGAGAAGCTCAACTCACGCGAGGCGGTGAAGCTCGTGTCGACAATGAGCCGCGATCCCTTCGAAGTCTGGCTCAATGGCCACGTGGAGCATGGCAAGGCCATCGCCGAGATGGCGGCCAAGGCAGCAGCGAACCGTCTCAAATCCGCCCAGAAAACCGAGAAGCGGAAAACTTCCGGGGTCGCTGTCCTGCCCGGCAAGCTGTCGGACGCCGCAACGGACGACCCGGTCATTCGTGAAATATTCCTCGTCGAGGGGGATTCCGCCGGCGGCAGCGCGAAACAGGCACGGGACCGCGAAACCCAGGCCATCCTGCCCTTGCGGGGCAAGGTGATGAACTCATGGGAAACCGACCCCAACGCGCTCTACGCCAACAAGGAAATCCACGACATCGCGGTCGCGCTCGGGGTGGAGCGGCATCGCTTGGGCGACCATCCGGACCTTACCGGCCTGCGCTACCACAAGGTCGTGATCATGACCGATGCCGACGTCGACGGCGCGCACATTTCCACCCTGCTGCTGACCCTCTTCTTCCGCCACTTTCCGAAACTGGTCGAAC
>JBAQND010000041.1:0-16225 GCA_049303455.1 Thiobacillus sp. | reverse complement strand
GGCCGGACAGGCCGGCGGCGATGCAGCCGCCGAGCGTGGCCGGCCCGCCGAAGTGCGGCGGCTCGAACGCCAGCATCTGATGCTGCTCGGCGAGCAGCGTCTCAATCTCGGCCAGCGGGGTGCCGGCGCGTGCGGTCAGCACCAGTTCCTTGGCCTGGTAGTCGACCACGCCAGCGAGCGCGCGCGTGCTGAGGACCTCGCCCTCATCGGCATTGCCGTAGAAGGTCTTGCTGCCGCCGCCCTGGATGATGAGCGGCGAGCCTTCGGCATGGGCCGCGCGGATGCGGTCGATCAAGGTGTCCAGCATCAGAACCTCGGCAGCTCGGGATGCGGCAACTGGCCGCCATGGATGTGCATCGCGCCCCACTCGGCGCAGCGGTGAAGTTCGGGCACGGCCTTGCCGGGGTTGAGCAGCTTGTCGGGGTCGAACGCGGCCTTGACGTCGTGGAAGCGCGTCAGCTCCGGGGTGGAGAACTGGGTGCACATCTGGTTGATCTTCTCCAGCCCGACGCCGTGTTCGCCGGTGATGGTGCCGCCGACCTCGACGCACAGCTCCAGTATCTTGCCGCCGAAGGCTTCGGCGTTGGCGAGTTCGCCGGGCTGGTTGGCGTCGAACAGGATCAGCGGGTGCAGGTTGCCGTCGCCGGCGTGGAACACGTTGGCGACCACAAGGCCGAATTCGGTGCTCATCTCGCTGATGCGCCGCAGCACATGCGGCAACGCGCCGCGCGGAATGGTGCCGTCCATGCAGTAGTAGTCGGGCGCGAGCCGTCCCACCGCGGGAAAGGCGGCCTTGCGCCCGGCCCAGAACTTGAGGCGTTGTTCCTCGCTCTCGGCGGTGCGGATATCGATCGCGCCGGAGGCCTCGAGCACGGCGCGCACGGTGTAGATGTCGGCCGAGACTTCCTCGTTGACGCCGTCGACCTCGCACAACAGCAGCGCCTCGCAGTCGAGCGGATAGCCGGCGTGGACGAAGGCCTCGGCGGCCTGGATGGCGAGCCGGTCCATCATCTCCAGACCCGCGGGAATCACGCCGGCGGCGATGATGTTGCCGACCGCTGCGCCGGCCTTGTCCACGTCGTCGAACGCGGCCAGCACCACCTGCGCGCGCTCGGGGCGCGGCAACAGCTTGACCGTGACTTCGGTGATCACCGCCAGCATGCCTTCCGATCCGGTCAGGAGCGCCAAGAGGTCGTAGCCCGCGGCGTCGAGCGATTCGTTGCCGATTTCGAGCAGCTGGCCGTCGATGGTCCAGGCGCGCAGCTTCTGGATGTTGTGCACGGTAAGGCCGTATTTCAGGCAGTGCACGCCGCCGGAGTTTTCCGCCACGTTGCCGCCGATCGAGCAGGCGATCTGCGACGAGGGGTCGGGCGCGTAATAGAGATTGTGCTCGGCGACCGCTTCGGAAATCGCCAGATTGCGCACGCCGGGCTCGACCACCGCGGTGCGCGCCAGCGGGTCGATTGCCCTGATCCGGTTGAGCTTGGCCAGCACCAGGAGCACCGCGCCGTCGATCGGCAGGGCGCCGGCGGCCAGCCCGGTGCCGGCGCCGCGCGCCACCACCGCGACCTTCTCCGCGTGGCACAGGCGCAGGATCGCCGCCACCTGCGCCTCGTTCTCCGGCAGCACCACCACGTCGGGCGTGTTGCGGTACGCCGCCAGGCCGTCGGACTCGAACGGCAGCAGGTCTTCGCGCTCGTGCAGCACGCAGTGCGGCGGCAACAGGCGGCGCAGCTGGGAGAGGAAGGCGGGGCTGAGCATGAAAGCGTCGTGGCGTGGGTCAGGGTGCGAGTTTAGCCGGGCTCGGCTGTGCGTGCGAGGGCGCGAGCCGCCGGTAGGCTTCCGCCAGCGCCCCGTCGCCGCCGACGTTGCCGGGAAAAATGACCACCGGCAGCTGCGGCAGGCGGTGCTCGGGCGGCGTCTGCACCACGGTGACGCCGGGCAGGATCTGCCCCAGCACGCGCGATGCGGCCAGTGCCAGCCCGGTCGACAGCACGTCGTTGGAGGTGATGCCGCCCTTGCTGATCAGAAAGCCCAGCGTTTCCGGCAGCCTTTTCACCACGTCCATCAGCGTGCCAGACACGGCTTCGCCGAATTTCAAACGCTCCGCCGTGCTGGCGAACGTCAGCTCCGCGCGGCTGGTGAACACCACCGGGGTGAGGCCACGTGTGTGGGCGTGGGCGATGCCTGCCGTCAGTTCGTCGGCCACGGCCGAGCGCGCGGCTGGCAGGCGGGCGACGTCCACGGGCAGGCCGACCACGCCGCGTTGCTTCAGGAGCGCGGTCAGCTGCGCGGTGGTCTTGGCCACGTGCGAGCCGACGATGATCGCGCCGGGCTGGCCGTCGCGCACCAGGGTGGCGAACGATTCGGCGGCGACCGGTTGCGGCGGCAGCTTGGCCAACGCGGTGAGCAGCGAGGCCGCGCTGCGGAACAGGAGTCGTTTGCCGCCGGCAGCGGCCGTCAGCACCGCATCGGCGAACAAGCGGTAGTCGTCGGCTGATTCGCCATCGACCACGCCCACCGTATTGTCGTGCAGCGCGGCCAGCCATTCGCCTGCGCCGCCGGCACGCAGGTCGGCCAGCGTCAGGCGTGCCACCGCTGCGGCGGCGATGCGGCCAGCGGTTTTTTCCGCCACGTAGTCGGGCAGGTACGCCGTCGTGTAGCCGAATACCGAGTCGCGCGCGAATTCGGTTTCATGCGTGGGCACCGGCTTGCCGTCGACCATCAGGTAATGCGTGCTGTCGCGCGTGATGCGGCCGCCCTCGAAGAACGCCGGGGTGAGCAGCGTGGCGTCGAACGGCCCGAGCACGGCATTCATCACGTCGGTTTCCACCGGATAGTGGCCGCGCAGGGTCGAGTCCGAGCGCGAGACGAACAATACCGGGCCAGCGTAGTCGGCGAGCGCGGCCTTGAGGTTGACGCACACCTCGCGCGTGACGGCGGCGGCGCGTTCCGCATCCATCCCCCGTGTATTGGTCAGGATGAAGAACAGCGGCGCGGTGTCGGCCAGCGCCGTCTTGAGCGTGGTGACGTCCCAGTGCGTCAGCAGCAGGCAGGAATGCACCGTCTGCGAGCCGGTGGGGTCGTCGTCGAGAACAATGATTTTCGGGTTCATGGCGAAACCTCTTTCGTGCGCCAAGGACGCGAAGAAACGTGAAGGAAAAAACCTCGGTTTTCTTCGCGGCCCTTCGCGGATATTTTTAAATTGCAGCCTGTTCCAGCATCGCCAGCGCGCGCTCGTGCATCGCTTGCGCGTTCATGCCGTTGAAGTCGAACAGTTGCTGCGCGCTGGCGGTGGTTTCGCCGCGCTTCCAGCAGAACACATCGCGCTGGGCGGCCTGGCTGCGCAGCAGCACCGGCTCCAGCGGTCCCGACGGGCCGCCGCTGACGGCGAGCAGCACGTCGCCGTGGAACATCGCGCGGAAGGCGGCGTCATCCATGAAGCGGCCGTCGGGTTCCGACACGCTGTTCCACAGCACATCGCCGGGGCGATACAGGCGGCGCGGGTTGACCACGGCGACGATGCGCGAGCCGATGCCGGCTTCGGCCAGCTTTTCGGCGGCGGCGAACACCGGCTGCAGCACCATGTCCCCGGTCACCGCGAACACCACGGTGTGGGAGCCGCGAGTTTCCCGCAGCACCATCGCGCCGTCGTCGATCGCCTGGAAGCTCCGCGCCATCGTGGTGTGAATCGGCAGCGGCGACTTCGATGCGGTGATGACGATGCCCTTGTTGTGCTGGCGCAAGGCCCAGTCGTAGCTTGCCTGGATCATGTTGGCGTCGACCGGGAACAGCGGGTAGACGTTGCCGTTGCGCATCATCGCGGCGAAATAGCTCTCGATCTCGGGGCGCTGGTGGGTCCAGCCGTTGCGGCCCTGCTCCAGCGCGCCGGCGGTGAACAGGCACACCGTGGCGGGGGTGGGGCGGCGCAGCTCGGCCATCGCCTGGGTCACCGTCTGCCAGATCGGCAGGCCGTTGATGGCGAAGGACTCGTAGCTCGCCCACAGGCTGCGGCCACCGAACAGCGCGAGCCCCACCGCGAAACCGGCGCAGGCGTCCTCGTTGAGCGGCTCGTAGACCTGGCCGGACGGGCCCTGAAAATACAGGTCGTCGGCGGTCGGGTGGCGGATCGTCAGGGCCTTGTTGATGTTGGCCATGGCGGACGCCTCGTTGCCGTCGGCGTTGGTGACGACGAACATCGGGTCGCGGCGGCCCACCTCGCCGACCATGTGACCGAAGGCGGTGGTCGGAATGTGGTTTTCGCCGACCGCGAACTCGGTCAGCGACAGGCCTTCGAGGCTCGGCAGCTCGCGCACGGACTCGGTCACCGCCACGCGTGCGGCGGGACCGCCGCCGGCGTGACGGAAGTTCTCGCGAGTCAGCTTCCAGGCCTGGATCGGCAGCGCGCGGCGCCGCAGGCCGGCCTTCACGTCGTCGGAGTCGAGCGTGTGGTGCGCATAGAGGTTGTGCGACTTGGCGCCGGTGGCGTGCACGCCCGCGCCCTTCAACTGCTTGACGATGAGGCAGGCGCGGCGGCCGGACAGGGCGCTTTTTGCTGCAACGTCGGCGGCCTTGAGGATGGCGCCGGTGAAGGCCATGCGCGCGGCGAAGCCGAAGCTGGTGCTGTCCGTGTACACCGGCGCGCCGGGCGTGTCAGCGTAGTCGCGGGCGTCGATCAGGTGCACTTCATCGAAGCCGTGGGCGCGCCAGTAGTCGGTCATGCGTGTGTTGTCCCACAAGGACACCATGCTGTGATGCTCCTGCGAATAGCCGTTCCACACCAGCACCGGCAGGTAGTTGGTGACGTCCGGGTAGGCGGTGGCGAAGTGCTGGAACGCGCTCATGATGTAGGGCTCGCCCAGTCCGCCGTCGCCGATGCTGACGGGGAAGAGCTTGTCCCGATTGAGATAGGCGCCGGCCATGGCGAAGTGCTGGCCCTGGCCCAGGGGGCCCGCGGGCGCCAGGAGGCCGGGGATCGCGCCCGACAGGTGGCCCAGGAGGCCGTGGCGCTCGCGGTAGCGCGCGCGCATGTCGGCAACCGTATGGATGCCCATATCTTCGAGCGAGGTATCGAGGAACATCGCCGAGTAGAAGCCGGGCGCGTGGTGGCCGACCTCGGTCACCATATTGCGGTGGCCCAGCAGATGCAGCGCGGCAACCGCGTCGGCGCTGGAAGCGAAGCCGCCGGGATGGCCGGAGGACTTGCTGCCGGTGACCTGCAAGGTCAGATAGCGCAGCGCGTCGGCGGCGAGCAGCGTCTGGTAGATCGCGGCTTCGCTGGTGGCATTCGGCAGCGCGGGCTGGTTCGGGCCCAGGAGCGGCGATGCGCCAAGGCGGTCGATTTCCGGAAAGCTGTCGGCGAAATACTGGATGCCCTCGCAAAAAGCGGGGATGGACTCGGGGGTGGACTGCGTCACTGCGCTCATGACTGTTCCTTTCACTATATGAAAATGTTTCACATGATGTGAAACGATGTGTGTATTGAAGCAGCAAATGCGACACTTTTCACAATGCGTGATAAATTTTCACTTCATGAAAAATATCAGCTCGTCCATCCAGGTTCTCGATCGCGCCATGGCGTTGGTCGGCGTCCTCTCCCGCGCCTCCGGCCCCGTCAGCCTGACCCGGCTGGCGGGCGAAGCCGAACTGCACACGGCCAGCGCGCACCGCATCCTCGGCGCCTTGATGGTGCACGGCCTGATCGAGAAAACCGGCGCCGGTGAATACGATCTCGGGGTGCGCTGGCTGGAAATGGGCAACCGCCTGCGCGCGCGGCTCAACATCCGCCAGGTGGCGATGCCGGGCATGCAGCAACTGGCCGAGTTGACCGGCGAGACGGTCAACCTCATCGTGCGGCGCGGCGACGAAGCGGTCTACGTCGAGCGCGTGACCGGCGGTCAGACGATGATCCAGGTGGTTCAGGTGGTCGGCGCGCACGCGCCGCTGCACGTCACCGCGGTCGGCAAGATCTTCCTCGCCGAAGACAGTGCCAGCGCGGTGCTGGGCTACGCCGAGCGAACCGGCCTGCCGGCCTACACACCGAATACGCTGATCACGCTGGAAAAGCTGCGCGCCGAGCTTGACGTGATCCGGCGCGAGCAGCTGGCTTACGACCGCGAGGAAGCCGAGTTGGGGGTGGCGTGCATCGGCGCGCCGATCCGCGACGCCGAGGGCAAGCTGGTCGCCGGGCTGTCGATCTCGGCGCCCGCCGACCGCCACAAGCCGGGCTGGGCCGATGCGCTGAAAAAAACCGCCGCGCAGACCGGCGCGGCACTGGGCTATCTGGCCGATGTCTGAAATCAGCAGGCACCCGTCAGTAAGTCCTTGCCGCGCTCGAGCTTTGTTGGCAATGTGGCGGCCATGACAAGCATCCAGCCCGCTACTCGCTACCAGATCGCCGCTTGGCTGATGATGGCCGCCGCCCTGCCGCTGGTCCTTTATCTGCGCTTGCTGCCGGCCCTGCTGGCCGGCCTTTTGGTGGTGCAGCTGGTGCACCTGCTGGCGCCGCGGTTTGTCATCGGCCGGCTCGACCATACCTGGTCCAAGGTACTGGTGGTGTCATTGATCACCCTGATTGTGCTGGGCGCACTGGGCGGCGTCACCGCGGGTGCCATCCTGTATTTGCGCACCGAGGGCGGCCTCACCGGCCTGCTTACCAAGATGGCCGAGGTGATCGAAAACTCGCGCGAACTCCTGCCGCCGTGGGCCGGTGAATGGCTGCCGCAGGGCAACGAGTCGGTCATCCGTGCCGGTCTGGTCGAATGGCTACGTGATCACGCGCAGGATCTGCGCAAACTCGGTGGCAATGCCGGCCGCGTGCTGCTGCTGATTTTGCTGGGTTTGATCATCGGCAGCTTTGTCGCGCTGCGCGAAGCCGCGCCGCATCAAGTCATGGCGCCACTGGCGCAAGCCTTGTGCGAGCGCGTGCGTCGGCTCGCCGAAGCCTTCCGCCGCGTGGTGTTCGCCCAGGTACGGATCTCCGCGCTCAACGCCCTGCTGACCTGGATCTATCTCGTCCTGATCCTCCCCGCATTTGGCGTCGAGCTGCCTTTCGTCAAGACCATGGTGCTGGTGACCTTTGTCGTCGGCCTGTTGCCGGTGCTCGGCAATCTCATTTCCAACAGCATCATCGTCGTCATTTCGCTGTCGCACTCGCTCTACGTGGCCGCCGGCTCGCTTGCCTTCCTGGTCATCATCCACAAGCTCGAATATTTCGTGAATGCCCGTATCATTGGCGGCCAGATCAAGGCGCGGGCCTGGGAACTCCTCATCGTCATGCTGGCGATGGAAGCGGCCTTCGGTGTGCCCGGCGTGATCGCCGCACCCGTGTTCTACGCGTATCTCAAAAAAGAACTGTCCGATAGGGAATTAATTTAATGGCAAGCGACACCGAATCCCTGGTCATCACCGCCAACGGCGAAGACAAAATTGGCCTGGTGGAAGGCTTCACCCGCCGCATCAGCGAATCCGCCTGCAACATCGAGGAGTCGCGCATGGCCGCGCTCGGCGGGCGCTTTGCGCTGCTGATGCGCGTGTCCGGCAGCTGGGGCGCGCTGGCCAAGCTGGAAGCCCGCCTGCCGGCGGTGGGCGAGGAGCTCGGCCTGTCGCTCACCCTGCAGCGCACCCGCCCCACCCGTCCGGAAAAACCGCTGATCCCGTACACCGTCGAGGTCGCCGCGCTCGATCAGCCCGGCATCGTCAACAGCCTGGCCAATTTCTTTGCGCGCCTGCACATCAACATCGAAGCGCTCGAAACCGAGACCTATCCGGCCCCGCACACCGGTGCGCCCATGTTCGCCGTCCACATGACGCTCGGGATCCCGGCCGACGCCCATATCGCCACCCTGCGCGGCGATTTCCTCGATTATTGCGACGACCAGAATCTCGACGCGACCTTCGAGCCGGTGCGGATGTAAGCCACGGAACTTTGACCACCGGCAGCACTCGGTTCTGGTCTCCCCTACGCAAGAATTCATCATGCCCAGCCTGCTCATCATTGCCCACGGCAGCCGCCGTGCGGCGTCCAACGACGAAGTCCGCGCACTTGCAGATGCCGTGCGCGCGCAGCCCGGCCAAGCCTTCGACCACGTTGAAACCGCGTTTCTGGAACTGGCCGAGCCGAGCATACCTGCCGGCCTGGCCGCGCTGGCGTCGAAGGGCGCCACCGACATCGTGGCGTTTCCCTGTTTCCTTGCTGCCGGCACGCACGTGGCGCAGGACATCCCCGGGGCCATCGCCGAATTCTCGGCCGCCTATCCCGCGGTGAAGGTGCGGATGACGCCGCATCTGGGGGCGTCCGCCACGCTGCCGGCCGCGATTCTGGGCGTGGCGGTGTAGTAAACCGGCGGATCAGCCGCTTTCGGTGCTGTTGAGCTCGATGTAGAACATCGGCACCACTTCGTCCTCTTTTTGTGGGCTCGGCTGGCTGCGCACCAGCGCCGCCTCCACCCGCGCCGCCTGCAGCGTGGCGCGGTCGATCACCTCGGGATATAGCCGGCAGTGCTTCTCGACCAGTTCGGCCTGCTGGCAGGCGCAGGCTTCGAGCGCGCTGCGCGTGGCGCGGTCAAGCTGCGGCAGCAGCAGCATCCACGGCGCCTGCCAGGCGTGATAGTCATTCACCAGCCGGGTATGCGCCGCGTCCATGCCGGCAGTCGCGATGAACAGCGGCGGGAAGGCATCCGTATCCAGCACGCGTCCGCGCAAGGCATCGCCGCCCTTGCGCGTGTGCAGGCCCAGCCCGGCGCCGTCGTCGGCACGGCGAAACCATTGCGCCACACCACTGGAAAGGCCGTTCACGTGGCGCGTCAGATACGCCGCGGCGGGTTCGTTCAGGCCGGCAATGGCCGCGCTCCTGAAACCTTCCTGCGCGGCCATGCCGGCGCGCCAGTCGAGCGGCGGCTGGGTGTCGGTTTCGCTGTCGGCGCGCACACTGTGCAGCAGCGCCAGCGGCTGGTCGTTCCGGTCGAGCAGCCACAGCTCGAACGCGTCTCGGAATTTGAACGGCACGTCGCGATGCACGCGGAGCAGATGCTCGTAGACCACCGCGCCCATCTCCTCCAGGCGCCTGAAATCGTCCGACGGATACAGCGGCCCGCGCTTGAGGCCACCCTCCGCCGACCAGTGGCCGTAGCGGATGTCGGAGATCAGCGCCCGTTTGCCGGCGCGCCCGAGGCCATCGAGCAGGGCGTCGTTGGCCACATAGATATCCCACTCGAGGCCGTCGGTCGTCACCGCCTCGGCCGACTCAAAACGAATCGTGTGTACCACCCCGCGGAACGGGTTGAGCAGGCGCTGGGCGTAGCACTCGATCCGCATGGCGCTTGAACGCTACATCAGCGCTTGGCGCGGCCGGATCATGGCTGCCTGCGATCGAGCGAATCGTCGCTGGGGGCTGAGCTCATCCAGGCAAACAGCGCCGAGCGCATGGCCTCTTCCACCGACATGTCGATCGGCTGCACCCAGTCGCGCGGCACGAAAACCGTGTAGCCGCCGATCATGTAGCCCATCGGCAGATAAACCGCCACGCGGTCGCCCTGCAGGAAGCCGGCAGGCAGGTCGCCGACACTCTGGCGGGTGACCAGTCCCACCAGTTCGAGCGGCTGCCCCGGCAACTTGAGCGCCACCACCGTCTGCTGCGCGGTCTGGTTGCGTTGGGGTGAGAAATAGTCGGCAAAGCTCTTGAGCGAAGAATAAATGCTCTTCACCACCGGCAGATTGGTGAAGGGCAGCTCCACCAGCGACAGCAGCTTGCCCATGCCGCGCTGCGACATCAGCATGCCGAGCAGGATGATGCCGGTAATGCCCAGCAGCAGGCCCATGCCCGGCACGTAAAGCCTGCCGATGAATGGCCGGATCAGTTGCATCGCCACTGACTCGCTCCAACTCAGAAAGACATAGAGCAGGTAGACCGTCAGCCCGAGCGGCAAGGCGGTGATCAGGCCGCGAAAAAAATACTGGGAGAGGTGCTTGGTCAATTGGGGATCCTGTGACTGCGCATGAAATGTTCACTCTGTTTCGTTAGCATAACAGCGACGCATTGCTAGAATTATCGCAAGTTTGCCATTCTGGAGGATTCCCCCATGAAAGTCCCTGCATTGATCGCCGTTTCCCTGTCTACCCTGCTGGCGGGCTGCGCCAGTGGCCCCAGCGCCGAAGAACAGGCGGCCATGGTGGCTGATGCGCGCAAGGCCAGTGGCGCGCTGATCCAGGCCCTGGGCGGCGAGCTGAAAACGGCGCTGGGGGAAAAAGGCCCGGAGGGGGCCGTCAGCGTGTGCAAGGTCCGCGCGCCGCAGATCGCCGCCGAGGTGTCGAAGCAGTTCAACTTCGATACCAAGCGCGTCAGCCCGAAAAACCGCAGCCCGGCCGGCGTGCCTGACGCATGGGAAGCAGAAGCCCAGGCCGGGCTGGAAAAGCGGCTCGCCGCGGGTGAAAAACCGGAAACGCTCGACACCTGGCGGATCGTGGCCACGCCCGCCGGCAAACAGTTCCGCTACGCCAAGGCGCTGCCGGTGCAGCCGCTATGCCTGACCTGCCACGGCGGCCCGGCAGAAATCCCCGACGGCGTGAAAGCGCGGCTCGCTGCCGAATATCCGCTGGACCAGGCCACCGGCTATGCGCCCGGCATGGTGCGCGGCATCGTCTCGATCAAGCGTTCGCTGTAAGCCCCGATAAAAAATGCCGCGCGCAGGCTTCAGTCTCGCCAGGTGCTGCCGATTTATCTCCTGATGTGCCCAACTGTCGTTGAGGGGTGAAGCGTGCTGAATCGTCTTGTCGGAATGTTATCGGGTAAAAAGGAGGCCGCCGCCGCGCCGCCGCCACGCGCAGTGCCGGCGGCGGCACCGGCGCCCAAGGCGGCAGCCAAGGCAGGCTCGGTGATGCGCCGCGAGGCCATGCTGGGCCGCGACCAGAAAGTCGCCGCCTATACGTTCATGCTGCGCCGTGCGCTGGACGACCCGCGCGATTCGAACCTGCCCGATGTGCAGCGCCTCTACGACGAGACCCTGCTCGGCAACCTGCAGCGCATGGACATTGCACGCCTGCTCGGCCAGCGGCTGGCATTCGTGCCGATTTCCCCTGCCAGCCTGGATCTTCCGCTTCTCGACGGCTGGCCCGCCGCCGGCACGGTGTTGCTCCTCAATATCGTCGTCCAGCCCGCGCTCGGCGAACCCCTGCTGGCCCGCCTGGCTGAATTGAAGTCACGCGGGTTCAGTTTTGCCGTTCATGCCGACGAGGTGGCGCGGCCCGAGCGGCATGGCCTGCTGGCGCTTGCGGACTATGTGCTGATGGACGTCAACAGTGAGGATATTCCCGCCATCACCGTGCAAATCGCCGCGGTGTCCAAAGTGGCAGCGGGCAAGCGGTTCGTCGCGACCGGGGTGCAGACGCTGGAAGCCTTCCACATGTGCCACAAGCTGCAGTTTGCCTTGTTCATGGGGCCCTTCATCACCCGCCGCGAAACCCTCGACAATCCCACCATGGGGCCGTCGCGCGCCAAGGTGCTGGACCTGATGAACCGGGTGCGCACCGGTGCCGAGCAGCCCGAACTGGCGGCGCAGTTCCGCCACGACCCGGCGCTGTCGGTGCGCCTGTTGCGCTACGTCAATTCCCCCGGCATGGGCTTGATGAACAAGATCGGCGGCATCGAGCAGGCGCTGATGGTGATGGGACAGGACAAGCTCTACCGCTGGCTGACACTGATCCTGTTTACCGGCGGCAAGGCGCAGGAGCTCGATCAGGCCGTGCTGGAAAACGCCCTGGTGCGCGGCCGCATGGCCGAACAGCTGGCCGGGCGCGCGCTGTTCGCCAAGGCGCGCGACGAAATTTTCGTCGCCGGCCTGTTTTCGCTGCTCGACGTGGTGATGGGCATGCCGATGGAGCAGGTGCTGAAGCAGATCAGCCTGCCCGCCGAAATCACCGAGGCCATCATCTCGCAGCGCGGACCGTACGCGCCCTACCTGGCGCTGGCGATTGCCTGCGAGCAGGACGACCAGAGCAGCATCGAAGCCCTGGCCAAGCAGATCGGGCGCGAGGTGGACGACATCAACGCCGTGCACATGGACGCACTCTTGTGGGCGCAACAACTCTCCGCCGACGTATGAACTGAATATGCCGACCGCCTGCGCCACCGCCGCGTGGTGGGTCTACATGCTGCGGTGCGCCGACGGCTCGCTCTATACCGGCATCACCACCGACATCGCTCGCCGCACCGCCGAACACAACGGCGACGGCCCGCTGGGCGCGCGCTACACGCGCAGCCGCCGGCCGGTGCAACTGGTCCATGTCGAAGCCGCCGCCAGCCGTGCGGAAGCCGCGCGGCGCGAGGCGGCGATCAAGCAGCTCGATCGCGCACGCAAGCTGGCGCTTTGCGGGGGCACGCCCTAGTCGCCTGCCGTTCAGCCTGATTAAGCTTCGACGCTTTGCATTCGACAGTCGCCTGATTTTATTTTCCATTTCACTATCCGTTGGATTCATCCAGCCGCGCCTGCAATTGCGGGATGGCGGCCTCGGCGGCGCGCCGACCGGCGTCGATCGCGACGCTGGCGCGGTGAAACTCCATCAGTCCCAGATCCGCCAGCAGCGGCGCCACCATCACGTCCGGGGGGTCGCCCGCCAGCCGGCTGCGCGTGATCCGCACCTGCATGATGTTGATGCTGCTTGCCACCACGTCGAGCATGGCGGGGACTCTGGGCCCCGCTTCGTGGTTGATGCCGAGTTGCGACATACCCGCCTGGATGCGCGCCATCACCGCGTCGGCCAGGGTGTCGGGCTCGGCCGTGATGTGCTTGCGCGGCGCTTTGACGGGTTTGGGTTTGAGGTGATGGCCGAGACGGTCGGTGTTCAGGTTGACCGCGATGACGAGGTCCGCCCCCATCGCCCGGCACAGCGACACCGGCACCGGATTGACCAGGCCGCCGTCGACCAGCCAGCTGCCGTCGAGCTGCACCGGGGTGAACAGCCCGGGCAGCGCGATCGAGGCGCGCACCGCGTCGGTCACCGGGCCTTCGCGCAGCCAGACTTCGCGGCCGCGCCGCAGGTCGGTGGCGACGGCGCCGAATGGGCGCGCCAGTTCGCGGATGTCGCGGTCGACAAAATGGCTGCGGAAAAAGCCGATCAGCTTCTCGCCCTTGATCAGCCCGCCGTTGAGCGAAAAATCGAGGAAGCTCACCACGGTCTGCAAACGCAGGCTGCGCACCCAGGTTTCCAGCGGGTCGAGTTCGCCGCCCACATAGGCGGCACCCACCAGGGCGCCGATCGAGGTGCCGCAGACGATATCCGGCTCGATGCCCGCGTCGGCGAGGGCGCGGATCACGCCGATGTGCGCCCAGCCGCGCGCCGAACCGCCGCCAAGGGCGAGGCCGATGCGGGTTTTGCTGGACGGGACGGGGTGAGCGGAGGGCGGTTTCATTCGCGGTGAGCCTGTCGGATTTAAAGAATCGAGGCGATTGTCGACAGGCGCCTGGCCTAATCGGCCTCGCGTTCGAGACCGCAGCAGTGTACCCGTTCCCCGTCCGGCGGCGGCTGGCTGAGGATGGCGCCGGTGACCGGGTTGGGGCGAAACACCGTACAGCCCTTGAGGCCGAGCGCATGCGCCTGGCGGTAAAGGTCGGCGAAGCGCTCGAACGGATAATCGGCGGCGACGTTGATGGTCTTGGAAATGGCGTTGTCGACAAACGGCTGCAGCGCGGCCTGCATCTGCAGGTGGGCCAGCGGATCGACCTGTCGCGCCTCGACCAGTGCCGGGGGCGCGCCGCTGTGGCCTCTTCGCCGCCATAGCTGGCAGGCGTAGTCGATGACGCGGTGGGTTTGATAGCCGCCATCCGTTCCCAGTACGCGACGCTCGGCCTCGGCGGCGAAAATCGGCTCGATGCCGCTGGAAAGATTGTTCGCCAGCAGGCTGATGGTGCCGGCCGGTGCGATGGCCAGAAGATGGCTGTTGCGGGTGCCGTGCGCGGCGATGGCATCGCGAATGTCGGCCGGCAGCCGGGCGGCGAAGCCGCTTGCCAGGAAGGCATCGCGATCGAATTCGGGAAACGGGCCTTTCTCCTGGGCGAGCTCGATCGACGCGCGGTAGGCGGCGTCGCGCAGGGTTTGCATTACACGCGCGGCCAGCGTGCGCGCAGCTTCGCTGTCGTAGTCAAGGCCGAGCAGCACCAGCGTGTCGGCCAGCCCGGTGAGGCCGAGCCCGACGCGTCGCGTGCGCCGGGCCTGGTCGGCCTGCGCCGGCAGCGGGTAGCGCGAGACGTCGACGACGTTGTCGAGAAAGCGCACCGCGAGCCGCGCCGCGTCGGCCAGCGCATCAAGGTCGAGGCGAGCGTCGGCAGCGAAGGGCGCGGCCACGAAGGCGGTGAGATTCAGCGAGCCGAGGTCGCAGGCGCCGTAGGGTGGCAGCGGAATTTCGCCGCAGGGATTGGTGGCGCTGATCATTTCGCGGTCGTGCAGGTTGTTTTCGCGATTGATCTGGTCGACGAACAGCACCCCGGGTTCGGCGGTGTCGTAGGCCGCGCGCAGGATACGTTGCCACAATTCGCGCGCCTTCACCTTGCGCAGCACGCGGCAGGACACCGGCGCGGCGCTGCCGGTCCAGCGGCGCTGTATGACCTCGCCCTCGGCCGGCTCGCCTTCGTGCACGGGAAACACCAGCGGCCAGTCGCGATCGTCGGCCACCGCCGCCATGAGTTCGTCGCTCACCAGCACCGACAGGTTGAAATGCCGCAGCACCGCCGGATCGCGCTTGGCGTCGACGAAGATTTCGATGTCGGGGTGGTCGCAGCGCAGCGTCGCCATCATCGCGCCGCGCCGCGCACCGGTCGACAGCATGGTGGCGCACATGGCGTCCCAGATGCGCATGAACGACACCGGGCCGGAGGCGATGCTGCCGGTCGCCTGCGCGGTCATGCCTGCCGGGCGCAGGGTGGAAAAATCGTAGCCCACGCCGCCCCCTTGCTGCATGGTGAGCGCGCCTTCCTTCAGCGCCTCGAAAATGCTCACCAGGTCGTCGGCGATCTCGCCCATGACGAAGCAGTTGAACAGCGTTACCCGGTGCCCGGTGCCGGCGCCGGCAAGGATGCGCCCGCCGGGCAGAAAGCGGAACTGGTCGAGCAGGCGATAAAAGCGTTCGGCCCACTGCGTGCGCTCCCCGCTTTCCGCCGCCGCGATCGCCTGCGCCACCCGCCGCCAGCCGGCGCCGATGTCGGTCTCGCCCGGCGCCCGGTAGCGGGTCACCCAGACATGACGGGAGATTTCCATGCTGAAGGGATCGGCTGACGTCACGGCGCGGCGATTCGGGCAAGGAGATGAGGCATCATTCGTTTATAGCCTTTAACCGTCGCCCCGTTTTTATGATGAATTCGTCCCACCCCTATTCCGCGTTGACCCCCGACTGTGCGCTCGATGCGCTCGACGCGACCGGCTTCAAGGCCGACGGCCGCCTGCTGGCGCTGAACAGCTACGAGAACCGCGTCTACCAGATGGGGGTGGAGGACGCGGCACCGGTGGTGGTCAAGTTTTACCGCCCCGAACGCTGGCGCGACGCCGCTATCCTCGAAGAACACGCGTTCACCACCGAGCTGGCCGCGCGCGAGATCCCGGTGGTGGCCCCGCTGCAGCTCAATGGCGCCACCCTCCACACCCACGCCGGTTTCCGCTTCGCCGTCTACCCCAAGCAGGGCGGGCGCATGCCCGAGTTCGAGCGCGCCGACACCCTGCGCCGGATGGGGCGCTTTCTCGGCCGCATCCATGCGGTGGGCGCCCAGGCGGATTTTGCGCAGCGGCCGACACTCGACATCGCGACCTTCGGCACCGCCTCGCGCGACTTTCTGCGCGCGGGCAACTGGCTGCCGCCCGACCTGGTCGCCGCGTGGGACAGTGTGGTCGAGTATGCGCTCGCCGGCGTCGCGCATTGCTACGAACGCGCCGGCAAGGTGCGCGCCATCCGCCTGCACGGCGACTGCCACGCCGGCAACGTGCTATGGACCGACGACGGCCCGCACTTTGTCGACTTCGACGACAGCCGCATGGGGCCTGCGGTGCAGGACCTGTGGATGCTGCTGTCGGGCGAGCGCGACGAGCAGCAGGCGCAGATGACCGAGATCCTGACCGGCTACGAGGACTTCGCCGAATTCGATCCGCGTGAACTGCATCTGGTCGAGGCACTCAGAACCCTGAGGCTGATCCACTACGCCGCCTGGCTCGCCCGCCGCTGGGATGACCCGGCTTTCCCCGCCGC
>JBAQND010000040.1:0-7612 GCA_049303455.1 Thiobacillus sp. | reverse complement strand
CCCCCTCGCCCGGGGACCCCGTCGATGCGCTGCACGACACGGCTCACGCCAGCCACCCAGGCCGTTCATCCAACGAGCGCGCGTTCATCGCCGCCCCGACTTTGGAGATTACATGCTCGATCCGACTGAAGGTTTCGATTTGAATCCGCTTTCCCCTGCGCCGCACAGGTATCCGCCACTGGGCTGCGCCGCAGTGCTGGGCGCCGGTGCCTGGGGCACCGCGCTGGCCAGCGCCCTGCAGCGCGGCGGCGTGCCGACCTGGCTGTGGGCACGGCGTCGCGAGGTCGCGGAGGCGATTCACAATCGAAACCATCATCCGCGATGCCTGGCGGGTGTCGACCTGCCGTCCGGCCTCGGCGCCACCGCCGACATGGCGCACGCCCTGCACGGCGCGCAACTGGTCATCCTCGCCGTGCCCGCCGCGGCCACGCGGGACATCGCGCGCCAGGCGGCACGGCTGATGACCCCGGGCACGGTGGTGCTGACAGCCAGCAAGGGCATCGAGCAGGGCAGCGGGGCGCTGATGACCCAGGTGCTGGACGAGGAACTGGGCAAAGCCATGCTGACCGGATCGATCGGCGGGCCGAGCTTTGCCAATGAAGTGGCGTGCGGCAAGTCCACCCTGCTGACCCTGGCCATGCCCGCGCTGGCGCGCAGCCATCCCCAGCACCGGGAGGCGAGCCGCATCGCCGGCGGCCTGATGCAGCAGCTTGCACTCGCCAGCGTCACGCTGGAGCTGACCCCGGACGCCGTGGGCGCGCAGGTGGGCGGCGCGCTGAAGAACATGATCGCCATCGCCTGCGGCATGGCGACGGCGCAGGGCATGGGCGAAAACGCACGGGCCGGCATCATCACGCGCGGCCTCGACGACATGCGCCGCCTCAGCCAGGCAATGGGCGGCCGCGTCGAAACCCTGCTGGGCAGCAGCGGCGTCGGCGACCTGTTCCTCACCGCCGCGTCCGAGCAGTCGCGCAACACCCGTCTGGGGATGCAGCTCGGGCGGCCGGGGGGCGAGACCGCGGCCGTGGCCGGGGAACTGGCCGAAGGCGCCCTCAGCGTGATGTCGGTGCAGATTCTGGAACGCAAGTACGGCCTGCGGCTGAACGTGGCCGCCGCGGTGCGCGACGTGCTGCGGCAGCGCCTGCCGGCCGAACGGGCCTTGCATCGCCTGCTGCACGAAAGCGCGCCGGCCATGCTGCCGCCCGCGACACGGACCCCGAGACCCGTCCCCGTCCGCCCCCGCATCGGACGCGACAGCGACGCGCGACCGGCTGCGCAAGCCTGGGGCATGGGGCATGCGTAAGACGGGCGGCAGCCTGCCGCAGACCATCCTGGCCACCGATCTGGACGGCACCTTTCTCGGCGGCAGCGCCGAACAGCGCGCAACGCTGTACGACTGGATCGCGCGTCGCCGCGACGAGATCGTGCTGATCTTCGTCAGCGGGCGCGGACAGGGCTTCATGCGCGGGCTGGCCAGCGAGCTGCCGGTACAGCCCGACCACATGGTCGGCGACGTCGGCACCAGCGTCGGCTGCGGCCCCGGTTATGCGCCCCTGCCGCACCTGGAACAGTGGCTGGACCAAAGCTGGCCGGCCGAGGCCGATGCGCGCATCGACCAGGCCATGCTTCGGCACCCGGGGCTGCGCGAGCAGCCGGGCGTCGGTGGCCGGCGCCGTTCCTATTTCTACAAGGACCCGGCCGATGCGCTGGCGGCCCGGCGCGACGTGCAGCAGCTGAACTTCGATGTCCTGATCTCGGACAACCTGTATTTCGATGTGCTACCGCGCGGTGTGCAAAAAGGCCCCACCCTGCTGCGCACCCTGCAGGCGCTGAATCTGCCCGCGCACCGCACCCTGGTGGCCGGCGACACGCTGAACGACCTGTCCATGTTCGACACCGGCCTCGCCGGCGTCGCCGTGGGCAACCGCGAGGCCGCGCTCGATGCCGCCATCCAGCAACACGAAAACGTCTACCGCAGCCCGCATCCGGGCGCGGCCGGCGTGCTCGACGCCTTGCAACGCTTTCACCGAACGGCGGCGCCCCGCGGCTTCGGCACCGGCCATGAAGCAAAAAATGGGTGAGCCCATCGCACGCTGAATGTGGGCAGGAAGGGGGCGGGCGAGAAAGCCGCCGTCAACCTGCTCAGGCCTGCCACACCCCGTATCCCGCTTCACGGAAATCGATCGCGAGTTCCACTTCCAGGTCGCGCGCGGCGTCGTAGGACAGCGGGTTGTACAGTTCGTACCGTTCAGGCAACAAGCGCAGGCCGAATTCCCTGACGAAGCGGTTCGACTGGATGCCTGCCTTGTGCTTGTCGAAGCGCACGTCGGGATCCAGTCCGGTCATGCCGACGTAAACACACTGCTTGCCCGTGATGTAGCCGGGGTTGGCTTTCCTGAACCGGCCTTCGTACAGAACGTCTTTCGACAGTTCGATCACATAGACGTGATAGTGGTTTCGGCGTCCCATCGCATCCGCTTACGCGTCTGAAACGCCCGCCTCACGGAAGGTGTGCTTGCCGTCACGCTTCGCCGCGTAAAGCGCCGCGTCGGCTTTCTTCAGCAAATCATCCAGTGTTTCTCCGTCCGCGCAGCACATGGCGATCCCCACCGACGCCCCGATCTGCGCGCTGCCGCCGCCGGCAAGCGGAATGGGCAGGCACAGGCTCTCCACCACGCGGCCGGCGACCTCGCGCGCCGCCGCCGCATCGTCGACCTGCCCCAGCACGATGACGAATTCGTCGCCGCCCAGGCGGGCGATCACGTCCGACTCGCGGAGCAACTGCTTCATCCGTCCCGCCGCCGCCAGCAGAACCGCGTCGCCCGCGGCATGCCCATGCCGGTCGTTCACCGCCTTGAAGTCATCCAGATCGACGGCCAGGACTGCCATCTGCGTACGCGAGCGTTTCGCGCCGGCGATCAGGTGCCTTTCGTTTTCGTTCAGGAAGCGCCGATTGGCCAGGCCCGTCAGCGGGTCGCGAAGGCTGAGTTGCCGGATCGTCTGCTCGGCATCGATGCCTGCCCGGATCAGGCGGCCGGTTTCCCGGTACAGCCCGAGCAAGGCCAATCCCGTCCACAGCCCGGCCATACCCAGCAGCGCCGATGCCCAATTCTGGTCGTGGATTCGCGTCACTTCGCGCGTTTCCAGCAGGCGCAGCTCTTCCCGTCCGGTCTCGATCAGAATGCGGTGGATCTCCTCGATGGCGGACTTGTCGAATCCCCCCAGTTCCCGTTCCGGCGCCGTGGCATCGCCATCCGCCGCGGCGCGTTGCCGCAGCGCGCCAAATCCCGCCTCCAGCGCCGTTTGCAGCGCCGGCAGCGGCGCCAGGCGAGCAGCCCGGGCGTCTTCAGCACCGATCAAGGCGATCAGTGTCTCGGCACTGGGGCAGCGCGATTGGCGACAGATCAGGCTGGGGTCGAGATCGGCGGGATCGTGCGACTCGGCGTATTGGCGGGCCGCGGTGTCCAGGTTGAGCAGGTAGGTGCGCAGCGCGTCGATGTACGCAATGACCTGCCGCGTGTGCGCCACCGAGCGCACCGCCTCTTCCGAGCGCTGGTACTGATAGAGCGTCATGGAGATCAGCACCATGATGATGAGCGCGAAGATCAGCACACCCTTGTGGAGCACGCGCCTGAAGCCGGCAAAGACGGATCCATCGTTTACGGTTTGCATGGGTGGCGTAGCAGCGGAAAAAAACAAAGACAACGGCCTGAATATTACGGCACTTGCACCCAGGCACGCCTCACGGCATTCGGAGCGCGTCGTTGGGCAACGGCTGAACCAAAGAGCGGCGCGATCCCCCTCGCCTGCTCAGGAAAACTGAACCAGATCGCCGTCGCGGTCGTAGGCCAGGTAGTTTGAGATCGCGCCATTCTGGATGGAATTGACCATCGTTTTGAGGTGCGCCTGCGCTTCTTCGGAACTCGGCATCCCCCCCGCGTGCCCGGCCAGGCAGGCGACAAACACGATTTTCCAGTCCTGCCCCATGTGGCGGGACTCCTCGACCAGATCGGCAAAATCACCCAGCTCATCCAGTGCCTTGTCGGTACACATCTGGGGGGTCAACACGCCCCCCGTCCCGTCCTGAAAACCTTTGTTCTGGGCCGCGGCATAGCCTTCGGGCAGTTCGGGTTGCGTGAAAACGAAAAAAAGCCGCTGCGGTTCGGGTTGCTGCCTGGCGGCTGTCAGCAGGTCTGCGTAATTTGAAATGTTCATGCGGCTTAACCTTATATTGAAAGACAGAAATCCAACCGGATTTCTGAAAGTATCACTAACCCGGGCTGGCGTCGTGTCCGGCCTGTCTGTTTCTCGGCGCGCGCCGGACTGGACCAGCGCCCACGGTGGGAACGCCAGCCGGCAGCCGGGGTCATTCTGTCAGGAGGCTGCCATGAACACACATCTGACCCTGATCCTCGCTCTCCTCAGTCCGCCGGCGCTGGCGGGCGGGCAGCTCTGGTACAGGGGCAGCCCGAACGGACGCCTCGGCCGGGTGCGGTGATGACCAAACTGAGCGAATACGTCGAGATGGCTGCAAACGAGTATTTGCAGGAGACCGGCAGCGACGAACTGGATGCCCGCTGGATTGCCGAGTTCTTCCAGGACGGCGGCGTGCAGGACGATTATCCGCGGCAGGATCTGGTCGCGTTCAGCGACCAGGTGCAAAAAGCGCTGAGCAAAAAATCCGAGCGCGCCGGCAAACAAACGCGTTTCCAGCTCGACAGGATCGTCCGCTTCGCCCGGCAGCTACGCAAACCGTAAGAAAGAACCCGCGCCATCGATCAAAGTGTATGACTTTGCCACGGCCGATCAAGGGCCCGGGCAAGCGCACCGGGGTGCGTCAGTCGTACTTGCAGTCGTCCAGATGTGCCCGCCATTGGGCCTGCAGGGTCGCGCGGGCCTCGGCGTCGCCATTGATCGCGGCCAGCAGTTCAGGGCCTGCGCGCAGTTCCACGCGCTGCCAGCCCGACCCGGTGGCGCATTCCACGATCACCGCCCATCGCCCTTCCCGGGGTTCGACGGCATAAAGGTGAGCGGAAAGCCGCATACCGTCGAGGAGGGTGCTCACGGAAGCATTGGCCCGTGCCAGATCGGCTTCGCTAGGGTCTGCCATGATTCAGTCGCCGAACCGGCGCGCCTGCTCGCTGCAAGAAGAACAAGAAGAAGTTTTCATGCTGCCCCCACCAAAAACGGCTGTAAGTTCATCATAGTCCCTCGGTAGCCCATTGCAGCCCGCGCCACCCAGACCGATTGCGACGAATGCTCGGCCATGTTGAAAATGCCGCCTAAGATTGAAGTCAACAGATCGCCAAGTCAGTGCGCTTGCCGGCGCACGCTACTTGGAAGACATCGCCTGGACACAAAGGGGTGCGCGTCACGTGAGCCGCTACATTGCCGGTACCGAACATATTCCCTGCTTTGGCAGCGCACTCGCCACGCCTGCCGTGATCGCCCACCGTGGCGCTGCCGATGACGCGCCGGAGAACACCCTTGCCGCATTCAAGCTGGCCTGGCAACAAGGCGCCGACGGCATCGAGGGGGATTTTCATCTCACCCGGGATGGGAAAATCGTCTGCATTCATGACGCAGACACCCGGCGGACGGCAGGCCGGGGCGGAAAAGTGGCCGAGGCGACGTTCGCCGAGCTGCGCCGGCTTGATGTGGGTTCCTGGAAAGGCGAGCCCTGGCGCGGCGCCCGGATCCCCACCCTTGGCGAGGTCCTGGCCACCGTGCCCGCGGGCAAGCGGGTGTGCATCGAAATCAAATGCGGCCCGGAGATCCTGCCCGCGCTGAAAGCGGCGCTTGCCGGGTCCGGGTTGCAGTCTGAGCAGGCCATCGTCATGTCCTTTGATCCGAATGTCATTGCCGAAGCGAAGCGCCTGCTGCCTCAACTCAAGGCGCTTTGGCTGACGGGCTTGAAGGCCGACCCGGCAACCGGCGTGCAGCCGACCGCGACAGAGATTCTGCAAACACTCGAGAACACGGGCGCCGAAGGCGTCGGCTGCCGCGCGCACCCGGCCATCGATCAAGCGTTCATGCAGACGCTGCGGACGGCGCAAAAGGAGGTCCACCTGTGGACGGTGGACGACGTGCCCACCGCGAAACGGTATCTGCAACTTGGCGCGGATTCCCTGACCTCGAATCGTGCCGGCTGGCTGAAGCAGCAACTTTGCGGCGAACCAGGCAATCCAGGCCTGCCGAATCAGGAAACGACACTGCCCAAGCGCACGTGTGGCGATTCCCGATGAACAGCTTTGTCTCGCAATACGCCCTGTTTCTGGCCGAAGTCGCCACCCTCGCGCTGGCCGTCTTCCTTCTGGCCGCGGGGCTGGTCGCCTTGTCGCGCCGCAAGGACAAGCATGCCGGCCGGATCCAGGTGACCGACGTCAACCGCCAGTTCGAAGCGGCCGGGGACAGCATCCAGGCCGCGCAGCTTCCCAGGAAAGCCCACAAGCTGCTGCATAAGCAGCGCAAGATCGAACGCAAGGCCCAGCAGAAAAGGGCGGAAGCCGAACCCTGCATTTACCTGCTGGACTTCAAGGGCGATCTTCGCGCCTCCGCCTTGGCGGCGCTGCGCGAGGAAATCAGCGCCATCCTGCAAGCGGCCAGGGCGGGTGACGCGGTGTTCCTGAGGCTCGAAAGCGGCGGTGGCCTGGTCAACCGCTACGGCCTCGCCGCCGCCCAGCTGCTTCGGCTGCGCGACGCGCAGCTGCCGCTGACCGTGATGGTGGATGCCGTGGCCGCCAGCGGCGGCTATCTCATGGCCGCCGCCGCCGACAGGATCGTCGCCTCGCCTTTTGCGCTCATCGGCTCCATCGGCGTGATCGCGCAGGTTCCCAACTTTCACCGCTGGCTGCAGGCGAGGAATATCGACTGGGAACAATTCACCGCCGGCGAATTCAAGCGCACCGTGACCCTGTTCGGCGAAAACACCGAAGCCGGCCGGGCCAAGCTGCGCGAGGAACTGGAGGACGTGCACGCGCAGTTCCGCGCATTCGTGCAAGGCCGCCGCGCGCAGCTCGACATGGAAAAGGTCGCCACCGGCGAGGCCTGGCTCGGCAGCAAGGCGCAGGAACTGGGCCTGGTGGACGAACTCGCGACCAGTGACGAGGTGATTCGGCGCGCCTGCCAGCAAAGCCGCGTCCTGCAGGTCAGTTTCCAGCGCAAGCCATCCCTCCAGGAGCGCCTGCGGCTCTCGGCACAGTCCGCGTGGGATGGCATCTGGCAGCCTCCTTCCCAGCTGGGCTGACAGCCGGCGCCCGAATTGAAAAATGCCCCCGGCCATGAGCCGGGGGCATCTCGTTCAGCTGCGAACGTCTGGCGGACAGGCCGCCGGCGTTACTTGATTTTCTTCATTTCCGCTTCAACCATCTTCACCACATTGGCCGGCAGCGCCACGAAGCCGAGGTCGGCAGCCATTTTCTGGCCGTTGTTGAGGGACCAGCTGAAGAAGTCCACGACGCCTTTCTGCTTGGCGGCATCCGAGCCTTTTTCATACGCCAGCATGTAGGTGGCGCTGGTGATCGGCCAGGCGTTCTTGTGCGACTGGTCCAGCAGGTCCGGCGCCATGCCCTTGACCTTGAAGTCGGCACCGGCGGCCGCATCGGCGACCGAA
>JBAQND010000039.1:0-20999 GCA_049303455.1 Thiobacillus sp. | reverse complement strand
GCGCCAGCTACGTCGCCGCGCGCTGGGCCGGAATGTCGCACCACGAGGGCAAGGTGATCGGCATCATGATGAATACGCGTGCGCTGATGGAACTCATCGTCATCAACGTCGGTTTTGATCTTGGCGTCATTTCGCAGCAGGTGTTTACGATGCTGGTGTTGATGGCGATTTTCAGTACGGTGATTACTACGCCGGGGTTGCGGCGGTGGTTGCCGAAGATGGGGGTGGCGGTGGCGGGGCGGCACTGACCAGTAGATCAATCGCGCACATGCATTGACGCCCGTATAAAATAGGATACACTCAGACCATGAAAACCATTGTTACCACGAGCATTTTTGATCGATGGTTTGATGGTTTGAAAAACCGGACGGACAAAGCCCGCATCGAAGTGCGCATCCGCCGCGCCGAGAGTGGCAACTTTGGTGATGTGAAGCCTGTGGGCGAAGGCGTTTCCGAGATGCGGATTCACAGCGGCGCGGGCTACAGGGTTTATTTTACGCAGCGCGGTCTTGAACTGGTGATTCTTCTGGCGGGCGGCGACAAGTCCACCCAGCAGAAAGACATTAAAGCTGCGCTCAAACTGGCGCACGAACTGGAGGATTGAAGCATGGGAAAAGTCACACTGCGCAAGTGGGATGTGGTCGAACACCTCAAAAACGAGGAAGACATGGCGGCGTACCTCGAAGCCGCCATTGAAGAAGCCGGTGACGATGCGGCTTTTATTGCCAAGGTGCTTGGCGATATCGCGCGCGCGCGCGGCATGAGCCAGTTGGCGAAGGACACCGGACTCGGGCGCGAAAGCCTGTACAAAGCTTTGTCCGGGGAAGGCAACCCGAGCTTTGCAACGATCCTGAAAGTCACTCGCGCGCTCGGCTTGCGTCTGCATGCGAGCCACGTTTGAGGCTGAGCGAATGTACCCGTTAGTGCTGCTTCCTTTAGTGGATTACGTCGTGGCAGGATCAATCTGAGCCTGGGCCGTTTGATTCTTGCGTTTGATTCTTGATTTAGGATGGACACTTTACGTTGGGGGCTTTTATGAATAGAACGCTTTCGTCGATTGCGATAACCATCGTGTGTCTTACATACGGTACCGCTTTTGCGGGCACGACAATAATAACTGACGCTGGCGCAAAAAATTTCGGCTCGTTGTTAGCCTATATCGCCATTTGCGAGAGAGAGAGTTTCGTTCCCGTAGGCACGTTGGGTGATCTGATGTCGGTGAGCATGAAAGGCTTTACTGAAGATGCTTGGGTAAAGACAAAGAGCCAGTACCAGCAATCACTTCACGATAAGAGACTGTACTCAATCGCGAAAGACCAGTGGATCCCGTTCCGCATAAATGCTAAAGACTGCCACAGCATTGAAAAAATCATACCTACTCTGAAAGATGCAGCAATCAGGTTCGGTCAGTAGCTTCTGGAGATATCGAACCATTTAATTAAAATAAGGAGAAATGATGCTCGCAATAATTATTGATGTTCTTGTGGCATTTATTCTTGCCAAGTATTTGCAAAAACTTTGGGCGCAGATACCACTTGCAGTGCTGGGTGGCATTGCGAGTACGATTGTTGGAATTATTGCCGCAGAAATCATTGCTGGCAAAGCAAATGTCAATGCTGTTGGTGCTATTGTATTGGGCGTTTTCCTTAACCCACTTGTCACCTTGATCGGTCTGTGGTACTTCCGCCGCAAAATGCGAAAAGCAAACGAAAAACCGAGTCACATCAAACACGATAAAAATGAGACGTTAAAATAAAATCTCTAACTTTACGTTGGTGGTCTTCACAGTGACGCTCTCAACATTCCTTAACATTCTTGGAGCATGCGTTGGTTTCATATCAGCCATCTTCTTCTCCGTCGGCGCAATGACTATGACGCCAGAAAAAATATTCAGGGTTGCCGCAAGCTACTGGGATGCTAATCAACATTGGGGCGATTCCATAGCCGATCAGCGAGCCGATTACATAGCTGGTGGGCTACTTCTTCTACTGGCATTTTCTGCGCAACTTTCGGCCAACCTAGTTCCTTCAACCGCTGAACCATCTCTTCTTCAGCCCTTCGGTTGCGCCATCGCCGAAATCCTTGCTGTTCTTGTTTTGCTGCTGGTGTGTTCCGCCCTACTTCGGAACGCCATTGCGAAGTCCACAAGACAGAAAATGCGCCAACTCCAAGCAGAAGAATTGGCAGCACAAGAGTTAGCAGCAAAAGCTCGCACCCAATCATGAGCCGATACCCCCAACGAATAAGGTTAGATCGTGCGCAGCCACGATCTGAACCGTTTGTTGGACGAGCCCGGCCCTGAGCACCGGACTCATAGCAAATATGTATTTGGGAAGTTGCCCGGTTTGACGTTTTACCGGGAGAACGGCGGCTGGAAGCCCTGCGGATGCCTGCCGTTGCGGCCGGCGATGCCGATTCAGGCGTTGATTGGCGTGTTGCGCCCGGATGCGGGGCGAACGGAACGCTCAGCTTGTGGGCGCTGACATCCCGTCGCCGGTAAAGAGGCGTGGCGCTTACATGGTCAGAGGGCGCCCCCGACGGCAAGGGGGACCGGTGCAGGCCCCGCGAACCGTGTTCGAATCCGCGTCCGCACAATCACCATCACCGCCCCGCAGCAACTGCACAGGATCGGCGCGCGCGCCTTGACCCAATCCCGCGCCCGACCCGGCGCGAACTTCAGCAGCAGATGCAGCAAGGCGATCAGGCGCTTGCAGTTGGGGTGCAGAAAGCCGAAGTTGCGCGCGCGGCGAAAGCCCTTGGGCAGCACATGCTGCAGCACCAGCCACAGGAACTGCGCGCCGGACACGGTGCGCCGCTCCATCCTCCCGGTCCTGCCGTTGCGATAACGGAAGCTCACCTCGCCGTCGGCGCAGGCGAGGATGTCTTTCTCGGCGATGACGCCCCGGTAAAGATAGCGCCCCAGGTAGATGAGCGCCTTCTCGCCGGTGCCGACGGATTTGCAATCTACCACCCACACCGTGGGGTAACGATCTGGCAAGGTCAATCCAGCCGCTTCGATGCCAGCCAGCATCTTCGCCCGGAAGACCTTGGCCAGCGCCTTGTGGTTGAACAGATAGCCGCCCTTTGCCTTGCTCCGCCGCTTGGTTCGCCATTGCTTCTTCTCGCTATCGACCGCCGCTGCCGGCATGACCAGATGGACATGCGGGTGATAGTCCAGTTTGCGCGTGTGGGTGTGCAAGACGGCGATGGCGCCGGGCGTGCCCTGCAACTGCTTGTCGTTCTGGCTGAACGTGCGCACCGTTTCCCAGGCGCAGCGCATGAGCCCATCATAGATGGCCGCCTGGTGCACGAAGGCCAGCGGCCTGAATTCGGCGGGCAAGGTGAAGGTCAGCAGAAAGTACTCGGCCGGCACCTGTTTCTTTAGTTGGCGTTCCAGCCATTGCTGGCTCTCGTGGTGCTGGCAGTGCGGACAGTGGCGATGGCCGCATGAATGCGGCACCATCTTCTGCTGCGCACATTCGCTGCATTGAAGCTGCATCTTCGGGCTGGCTTCTGTGCGGCACTGCTTCATCGCCGCCAGAGCGCGAGTGTGCTCGGGACGGAGCCGGTCCCGATACTGCGCCAGGAAGTCTGCCTCGAAGCTGTCGATGACGGCGGCCAGGCGGATCATTTGACCTGCCCCCAGTCGATGCTGAAGCCATCCATCAGGCCGTTGATGCGGTCGATGGCGTGATGCTTGGTCTGGTCGGTCAGGTGGGTGTAGCGGGCGGTGGTGAGGATGGAGTGATGACCGAGAAACTTCTGCACCTCGATCAGATCGACACCGGCCTCGATCAGGTGGGTGGCATAGCTGTGGCGCAGACTGTGGGGCGTGATCTTTTTTTTAGCCCGCAGGATTCGACCACCTTGTGCAGCGTGGTTTGCACCCCCCCGCGATCCATCGGGGTGGTGGCGCGTGCCGCGCCTTGTCTGCCGCCGTGGCGATTGGGGAACAGCAGCACCGGGTTGCGATGCACTTGCCAAAAGCGGCGCAGCAGGTGATGCGTTGTCTGGGGCAGCGGCACGAAGCGATCCCGATTGCCTTTGGCGTCGCGGATATGCACGCGCCCGCGTGCTGCATCGATGTCGCCGACCTGAAGCCGCAGCCCTTCGCCGAGGCGCAGTCCCAGGCTGTAGAGCGTGAAAAAGAGCACCCGGTAGCTGACGACGCGGGTGGCGCAAAACAGACGTTTGGCCTCGGCCACGGTGACGATGTCCGGCAAGCGCTGAGTCCTGGGCGGCTTGATCAGGCCGGGCGCCACCCAGGGCTTGCGCAAGACATGCGCGTAGTAGAACTTCAGCCCGTACAGGTCAAGCTTGACCGTACTCCAGGAATGCGAGGCGACGAGATCGGTGAAGTAGTCGGTGAGTTGTGCTGCGGTCAGCGCGTCAATCCGATGATCGAAGTAGTCGCCGATGCGGCGGATGGCGCGGGCGTAAGCCTCGATCGTCTTGGGTTGCAGGCCTTTGAGCTTGAGGTGCTTGAGATGCGTCTGGTATTGCCGGTCAAAGTGATCGGCGCTGTGGGTCTTCATGCTGGTTTGTCCTCACGAAATATTGCAGAATCAACCCCTCGGCATTGAGGGGATGAAGGTGCAGAATAATTCGCGACGCCACAGCAGGCGACTCCTCCGCGTAGCGGCTTCGTCCAACAGCAAGGCGAAGGTTGTTCCGGGAATACGGGTTGGTGGTGAGGAACCATACTTCGTGATGCTGGGCTATCGCTTGAATCGCGATGAAATCGTCCAATTTGACGACCATCACACTTACATCAGGGACGTGTGGGACTTGTGCATGCTGGAAAGCGAAAAGTTCGACGTAGAGGAGTGGTTTTACAGGGAAATTGGCGGCCCTTCGGTTGATAGGTTTTCATTGGAAGGTGCAATGGTGACCAAACGGGACGGTGATATATATCGCCTTGAGGAAGAGATGGAAAAGCCAACAAAGGAATCCTTCGATAAACAGTCCGGGTTGATACTGAATGGGCTGATGAACTACATCGCCCGCGACAGCATCGGGGACGACGAAGCCAAGAGACTGATTGACGAACACCATGAACGACGGAAAAGCATATGGGAGGATAAGTCGCTCAACTATTTCCCAGCGTCCGCTTTGCCAGCCGATAGCGTGTTAGTTGTACGCACCGAAGCACTGCGGGAATTTGAACAGTCCGTAAACGTGGCTTCCAACGTAGATAAGCCGATGACAACAAGCGAGCGAAATTCGTTGCTGACCATCATCGCGGCGCTTTGCGACTATTCCGCGATCAAACCCCAAGAGCGTGGCGCGGCGAGCCAGATAGCCAAAATGACCGAAGAAATTGGGGCATCGGTATCTGATGACACTGTGAGGCGCGTGCTGGCAAAAATCCCTGATGCGCTGGAATCCCGCATGAAATAAAGACGCAATGCCGCGTGCGGTTTTCCTGTTTCCGCATTCGGCCCGCTGGAAATTGGGGTGCATATTGTACGAAGCCATGCCGGTATGTTCCGGCGAATGCTACGGAGTAACGAGCATGGCCGCACAAATTCAATCCGCGCTGACTATCCTGCGGCGCAAACAAGTGGAGGCCCGCACCGGGCTTTCCCGTTCCAGCATCTATGCGAAGCTGAGGCATAACCCGAAGCGCCCCACTGATTACGACCCGAGCTTTCCCCGCCCGGTATCCGTCGGCGCTAAAGCGGTGGGCTGGATCGAGGCCGAAATAAATGCGTGGCTGACCGCCCAAATCCAGAAAAGCCGCAAGGCTTGAAGGGGGCGTCGATGAACACAAACAAAAAAGCCGCAACGAGCGGCAAGGCCCGTGCGGCTTCAAGACTACATTGCACCCTGAATTTTATCAGCACTTCGGCATGGAAGCTGGCGTACTCGCTGGAAGATCCCCGCCAATCCCCTGAAGCACACCAGCGACACTTCCGGCGGCTGGCCTGCTGCATCGGTTTGGCGGCGCGTCGCCTGCTGACGGGAGGGCTGCATCATGTTTGATCCGAATCAGCAATTCCGCGATGCGATCCTGGCGGCTGGCCTAACGCCCCCGGACGTGATCGAAGCCGACGGCAAGCTGCGGCGCTTCGCCAGCAATGGCAAACGCGGCGATGGCGCTGGCTGGTATCTGCTGTTTAACGATGGCATCCCGGCTGGATGCTTTGGTGACTGGCGCACCGGCTTTACCCAAACATGGCGGGCTGACATTGGGCGAACACTGACCCATGCCGAGGAAGCGGCGCACCGGGACAAGCTGGCAACGCTACGGCGGGAACGCGAAGCCGTGGAGGTGAAGCGTAAGGCCGAAACCCAAACCAAGGCGGCGGCAATCTGGCAGGCGGCAACCCCGGCCCCTGACGATTATGCTTACCTGACTCGCAAGGGCATCAAGGCGCACGGCGCACGGCTGCACCAGGGGAAATTGGTAATCCCGATGCGGGCGGATGGCGTGCTGCATTCGCTGCAATTCATCGGCGCGGATGGTGATAAGCGTTTCCTGACTGGCGGGCGGGTGGCTGGCTGTTATTTCAGCATCGGTAGCCCAAAGGACGCGCTGTGCATCGCGGAAGGTTTCGCAACGGGCGCAACGATCCATGAGGCGACAGGTTACCCGGTGGCGGTGGCTTTCAACGCAGGCAACCTGCTGGCCGTGGCGAAGGTGATGCGGGAGAAATTCCCCGACTTGCCGCTGATTCTGTGCGCGGACGATGACAGCCACACCCCCGGCAATCCCGGACTGACGAAGGCGACCGAGGCGGCGCGCGCGGTGGGCGGGTTGCTGGTAATCCCTGACTTTGTGGGGATGACAGCATGAGCCACACAGACTTTAACGACCTGGCGGCGCTGTCCGGGCTGGAAGCCGTGAGACGCGTCATAGCAAGCGCGGCGGTTTCGGCGATGGCTGAGGATCAACCCGACACCCACAACGCAACACCGGGCGATCTGGCGAGACTGATTCACACGGACAGCGAAACCGGCGAACCGAATGCGGCATTGATAAAAACCGGGGTATCAGAGGTATCAGGGGTGCACGCCAACAACGACGGGATTTCTGCTGATACCCCTGCGGATATTGTCGGGGTATCAGCGGTATCAAACGCAAGCAAGATACCCGGCACGGATGCGCGCCCATGCTTTCGCGTGTTTGATGGCTGGCTGGAACACAACGGCGGAAAGTATCAACCCGGCGTTTGGTATTTCGGCATCAAGCCCGGCAAAGGTGAAGCGCCCCCGGCACTGACGGAAACCCGCGTGTGTTCCCCCCTGCATATCGAGGCCGTGACGTTCGACGGACAGGACAATAACTTCGGGCGGCTGCTGCGCTTCAAAAACACGCTGGGGCGCTGGCGCGAATGGGCCATGCCGATGGAACTGCTCAAGGCCGGCGGTGATGACTTGCGCGGCGAACTGCTGGCGATGGGCGTGGAAATCGACCCGACGGCTAAAACCCTGCTGGCGAATTACCTGCAAGCCAAGCCGCCCAAACGACGGATGCGGTGCGCTTTGCAAGTCGGCTGGTGCGACGATTCCTTTGTGTTGCCGGATACGGTCATCGGGGCGAAGGCTTCGGGCGTGATTTTTCAGAGTGGCGAGCGCGGGCACGATGAGCACACCAAGGCCGGAACGCTTGCGGGGTGGCAGACCGAAATTGCGGCGCGCGCTGTTGGCAATCCGCTTCTGCTGCTGGCCTTGTCCGCATCCTTTGCCGCACCCCTGCTGGCGCGCTGCAATGCCGAGGGCGGCGGGGTGCATTTTGTGGGCGATTCTTCCACCGGCAAAACGACCTTGCTGGAAGCTGGCTGTTCTATCTGGGGCGGCGCGAATTACCGGCGAAGCTGGCGAGCGACGGCGAACGGCATGGAAGGCGCGGCGGCGCTGTTCAATGATTGCCTGCTGGCCTTGGATGAAATCAGCGAATGCGACCCGAAGGAAGTCGGCGCGATTGTCTACGCCCTGGGCAACGGGCGCGGCAAGCAACGCGCCGGGCGGACGGGAAGCGCGCGGGTAATAACGCGCTGGCGCTGTTTCGTTCTATCGACTGGCGAACGCACCATTGCGACCACGATGCAGGAAGGCGGACACCGGGCGAAGGCGGGGCAAGCGGTGCGGCTGCTGGATATGCCGTCGGCGCGGGTTTATGGCGCGTGGGACACCCTGCACGACTTGCCGAGCGGTACGGCATTTTCCGACGCGATCAAGCGGGCATCGGTAACGCATTACGGATACGCCGGGCGCACATTCCTTGAAAAGCTGACACGCGACGGGCAAGACTTTTGCGCCCTGCTGGAACGGTTCAAGGCGCTTGCCGAGTTTTCCGCCGAGGGTGGCGAGGGGCAGGACAAGCGCGCGGCGGGACGTTTCGCCCTGCTGGCGCTGGCGGGTGAAATGGCGACCGAGTACGGCGTAACCGGATGGCCGGAAGGCGAGGCGATCAAGGCAGCGGCGGAAGGCTTCAAGGTTTGGCGATCCGCGCGCGGACGTGGCAACGATGAACGGCGGCAAATCCTGGATAAGGTTTCTGGCTTTATCGAGCGGCATGGTGACGGGCGCTTTTCCGACGTTGAAAACAACGGTGAAACACAGACACGCGACCGGGCGGGCTGGTGGCGGGACACCCCCGAAGGCAGGGAATATCTGTTCACGGCGGACGGAATGCGCGAAGCCTTGAAGGGCTTTGACTTCAATCGGGCGCTGGATGCTTTGCAGGAAGCCGGGGCATTGCCTGCACCGGGTGCGGACGGGAAGCGGGCACGGTTCTACCGCGTCGGCGGGCGTGGAGTGAAGCTCTACCCTGTCCAAGCTGACAAGCTGGGAGGCGATCATGGCGCTGGCTGATCTGCTGGCGAGGCTGGAACAACGGGCCGATACCCCTGATACCTCGTGCAACCCCGATGGGGTATCAGCGAAACCCGCGCTGTTATTGGGCTGCACCCTTGATACCTCTGATACCCCTGAAATTATCAATGCAGGAAGCGACGCGCTAACAGGCGAGCGTGTGGCTTCACCTTCCGGGCTGTGGCACTTCGTCAAGCCTGCCGATGTGTCAGAGCCACATTGCGACACATGCGAGAACAGCCGCAAGCCCGGCGCGACCCGACACTGTTGCGCCCGGCCTGAGCTACCCCCGGCCTATGGCGATGGGCATCCATTGAGGCAGCTACCGGATGACGGCGGGGCGGATTGTGAGCGATGGGTAAGCCGCACCAGGGAGGGGCGCATCCAAAGTCTGGAGCATCGAATCCCGGACACCGTGCATGTAACTCTTCTAAAACGTTAACCCGGTTTTTCTTGTGCGCACGTGCGCGCGAGGTGGCGGGTAGCCAAACCGGGTAGCCAAACAATGGGGCCAAATGATGGCAAGCAAACCGAAGAAAATAGCGACACCTGAAGCCAAGGTATTCCCGCGCAAGGCCGTGGTAGTGGAAGTTGTAAAAGGCGACAGTGAAGAGGTGATTGCAAGGAAAATGACGGCGGTGATGATAGCCCCGGAAATGGCGGCGCTTCGCGTAATTAAAGGAGCCGATCAAAAATCAGGCAATTGGGAGGACATCGACGTGCCCGCCCTGATGGATCAATTGCGTGACCAGGCAACGGCGGTGAATCGCGGTGACCTGTCGCAAGCCGAAGCGATGCTGATGAATCAGGCGACGGCGCTGCAAAGCCTCTTCGCACGGCTGGCAGAGCGCGGCATGGGCTGTGACCAAGTACCGGGATTCGAGTCAAACATGCGGATGGCGCTGCGGGCGCAGTCACAGTGCAGGGCAACCCTGGAAACGCTGGCGGCGATCAAGAACCCGCCGATTGTGTATGCGAAGCAGGCCAACATCGCGCACGGCCCGCAACAGGTGAATAACGGCGTACCGGCCAGCCCGACCCACACACACGCACGCGAGGAAAAAACAATTCAATCGAACGAACTATTAACCGATGGGGTAGCGCATGGCCCGACACTGGACACCCGAGGAACGGCAGCGGCAGGCGGCGCTGATAAGGGATTGGCGACCGTGGGATCACTCGACCGGGCCAAAGACGTCGGAAGGTAAGGCTGCGTCGGCAGGCAATTCAACGAAGCACGGAGAACGCTCGGCGGAATGCATCGCGGCATACAAGCAGATCAATGATGTGCTGCGCCGGTATGGGGATTTGCTGAAGAGGTTGAAATGATGAATGGTTGCATCATTCGTCTTGCCCTGACCGGCTGCCTAGTTGTTGTAGGTGTCAGATATAAAACTGTCCCAGTATTTGTACGCACGCGGCCAATTTGGGTAGGACTTTCTTACAAGGGTCATGGCGTTCTGTAACGCAGTGAAAGACTCTTCTGCGTTTTTTGAGTCGCGTATCTTCCCAATTCGCTCAAGGGCAAGAATGGCTAAAATGAGCGCCGCCGTGAATTTCTGCTCCGCCTCCTTCCCCTTATCTTTTCCGAAGATGGATTTCTTACCATCGTTGTCAAATGCCTTCTCAGCAGCCATTACGAGATCAAGCAACTCCTTCGTGGTTTCTCCGTAGAGAGCTTGAAGCACAAGTTCGGCAGATCGGTTAGTCATCAAAGAACCCTATGAGGGTGACATGCTTGGACTGATTATGAATTGAGGCCAAAGGATGGAAGAGGCGCTGCATCAGCATCCAACTGCGAAGCCCGGCATCCACCGATTTGGGCACTTCGTTTTTTCGCTGCTCCGCCCAGCGGCCTTGCTTATGGTTTGTTGTATAAGCGGTTGCACGCAATCAAAATCAAGCGGGCTGCTCTGTTGTTCGGTGTTCCTGCCGCTTTCTTGGCGGTGCACTCTGCACCGGAGGCATACCCAAACCATCCTCTGCCAGCACCTTGTGGTGTGGTCGAATGCCCATCGGGGTATTGTTGATAACAGAGCCGCATAACTGAGTTTGCAACAGCATCATTTTGCGTACCGGGCATGCGGTCAAGAATGCAGGTTGCATAGTTACCAGCCACGGCTGAAGTTGAGAAAAGAAGAGCGGCCAAGCAGAAATATTTCCTCACTTCACTCCTCCATCGCCAATTTAAATTCGAGCCATAGGGCGTAGGAAAGCACACTAGTCGTTGGTTCCCCCGCTTCATATACCGTAACTGCATAAAGTTGGTTGGTGGATGGGTTCTTAAATCTTTCGACTACATCTGTGGGGACTTCCTCACCAACTTTCCAATGTGTGGTGTAACTCCCTTTTGGATCGAGGATGTGAACCTCAATTACATTTGATACGCTATTTGCGGCCTTCTTTCCAAAGACAGAGTCCCATAAGCTCATTTCGTCTCCTTATAAAACTACGGGTTATTGGTTGGATTGTCGCTTTAAGCACGGGAAAGTGATGTACTCAACGTCAAGCTCCTCCAATTTACCGGAGGAAGTCTTTTCGAGAAAGACCGGCTGCTTGAGCGCATTTACGCCCCAAGAGATGAGGCCGCCATCTTTTGATTTGGTCTTAATCCAGCACCGTTTTTTTGTCTTGTCATACTCGGTTACTGAATCATAGGTGGTCTTCACTTCGTAAAGCCGGTCACCATCACCCCGGACGGCCGCAATCTCCCGATACGAACACCATTCGATGCCGAAGCCTTTACACACATTGCCTTCTATGGGGCCAGTCGCGACGTATTCTGCCCATGCGGTGGAATGGAAGCAGCTGAAACATAGAGCAAGAAAAAGTGCTTTTTTCATAGAAACCCCATAGTTATTAGTCCTAACGGTCCACGGGTATCAGGCAGAGGTCTTCAGCCTGACGCCGAAATCCGCGATGCCCAGCTTGAACAGCAGCTTCGCCGCCGCATCCAGCGTCTTGAATTCCCGAGTTTCCCGCTTGCCGGTCTCCAGCGCTTTGCCATCCGCCACGATCATGTAGCCCTGCGACATCACGGCGTAGTGAACCTGCACCTGCTTGAGGGCACGCGCATCCAGCAGCAGTTTGAGTTCCCGTTCCGTCACGATGCCCCCTTGTCTGCCTGATCCTGAGCGGCGAAGAGATCGCCCTGATCCACCAGCACCAGCAAGTCGCCCGGCTTAACCTGAAGGAACTGGCACAGCTTGCCCAGCACTGCACGGTCGAAGCTGTTCACCCGGTCGTAGTAGTAGCGATCCAGTGTGGCGCGTGCGATACCGGTTGCCCGGCACACATCGGACACTTTGAGCCGCTTGGCTCCGAGGATGGTGGATAAACGGCAGCTAATCATTTGTTATTGGCAAATACTAATCGACTTCGATCAATATATTCCAACAAATGAGGTATGTCGAGGACGAGTATTTCTTCTCAGTCGCTTCTATGAGTCGGGCAGGGAAGTCGTATGGAGGTTGGGGCAAAAACCAATCTGATAGCCCCTACAAGCTGTTCGGTGAGACGCCAACCCGGTTGTTCGACGGGATGCGTGTTGGCGGATTGGCGCTGGCAAGGTGCGGCGGTGCGCCGTCTCGTTCAGTTTGGGGGTGGCATCGGTAGCGGGATTACCTGACAGGCAGGCTCCGCCGAAGAATCCAAAAGTCTTTCCATCAACACGGACACGGAAACCCCTGACCCTGGCTCCCCATCCAGCGGCGAGTTCTCCTGGAGGTCTAACGTCAAGCACATTCGCGGTGACGCCTTTCTTCTGCAAATTGCGGATCGTGCCTGTCCACGGCTGCGGACTGCCCTTGGCCCGCCCGCAAGCGGCAAGCTGATGCTGAAGCGACGACCACAGCTTGAGCGGCAAAATCTCGTGCTGTTCCCGCTCAGGGATGGGCATTTCCGGCACGGCCTAAACCGACTTGCCATAATAGAAATGTGTGGCATCCTTGGTCAGTAACTTGTGCTTCTGCGGGCAACGCCAGCCGTTGTAGACCCAAAGCGGTCTCTCCATGTTCGTCGACCACGTATCGATGGAAATCTGATCCTGTGGAATGACCGCATGGCATTGTCCGCACGTCACCTGCCCAAGCCCTCGATTCATCATGCCGATCGCAACATTCAGAAAATGTTCGTTCCATGCAGCGGGTACGCTAGTGGGTTCAGTGCATGATGGATCGCGTAGATGCAACCATCCCAGGATCGCCGTAAAGTGGCCACGCTGTGCGGCAGGGAATTCCGCCAAACGCTTCGCCATGATCGCCTCGACAGCGGCGGCATCGAATACGAACTCGCTATCACAATCTCCTTCTTCATCGTGCTTAGGGGTGTAGCGAATTGATGCGCCGCACGGTGGCAGGTTTTGCGCCAGTCGATCCAACTCGCGCTCGGCATCGGCCCTGCCCTCTACCCAGACATTTGCCGCCGCGAACTTCGGATGAATCAAGTTCCCAGGTTTTAGTAATAACAATGGCCACAGAATGACATCAAGCCAGAAGATCGACCGCACGTTAGAAAACCTCCGGTCATACTTGTCCAGCCGGTAGAAAATATGCCAGGCCATGCGCAACGCGATCAGCGCGCCGCCGCCGAGGTAGATATAGAGAAACGTCCAGGCGGTCATGAAGTCAGTCCTTGCCTGATTGTTCCCAATCTGCGTGCTTCCTCAGCCCTATCCTTCATCACTGGCCCCTTTTTTTTGTAAGTCCCTACGCATCTGGCAAGTATGCATCAACTTGGGCGTTTATCCGGGCAGAGTCCGGCCGGCTCTGGCATCATCCAGGGGATGAGTACGAAAAGTGTTCCCTTATTTGTTCCCATGATGGAAGCCGTGATTTTCAAAACCAAGCAACGGCGCGGCTTCGCGCCGGTTTGCTAGCTTCTGCATCGAAGTGATCGGCAGTCCAGACTTTTCCCCGGGTGCTGCAGCGCATATGCTTGAAGCATGTTTTTCCCCTCAGGATTGTCAGTCATGCTGACCTGGCGCGGCATCGCCGACGAGCTCAAGATCCATCGCGCGCGCCTGCTGCAGGCCAACCTGATTGCATTGCTGGCCGTTATGGCAGCGGTGCCGGTGCCGCTCTTGCTGCCGCTGATGGTCGACGAGGTGCTGCTGCAGCACCCTGGTAAAATGGTCGCCGCCATCGGGGGCTGGTTTCCGGTCGCGTGGCATGGGCCGCTGCTGTTCATCGGCGCGGCACTGCTGCTGACCGTGGCCCTGCGGCTGACCGCCATCCTGCTCAACGTGTGGCAGGGGCGGACGTTCTCGCTGCTGGCGAAGGAGGTGGTGTACCGCATCCGGGTGCGCATGCTGAACCGTCTGTCGCGCATCGCGCTGTCGCAGTTCGAGACGGTCGGCGCCGGGCGGGTGACGTCGCATTTCGTGACGGACCTGAATGCCATCGACAGTTTCCTTGGCGCCTCGGTGTCGGGCCTGGTGGTGTCGGTGCTGACCCTGGTGGGCGTCGCCGCCGTGCTGTTCTGGATGCATTGGCAGCTGGCGCTGTTCATCCTGCTGTTGAATCCCGTCGTCATCCTGTTTTCGACCCGGCTCGGCAAGCGGGTGAAGGACCTGAAAAAATTCGAGAACCGCGCGTTTGAAGTGTTTCAGGATGCGCTTTCCGAAACGCTGGATGCCTTGACCCAGATCCGCGCGATGAATCGCGAGAAGCATTATCTGGCGCGGGTGAGCGAGCGCGCCGCCGATATCCGCCAGCATGCGGCGGCGTTCGCCTGGAAGTCGGACGCGATGAGCCGGTTTTCCTTCTTCGTGTTTCTCGCCGGCTTCGACGCCTTTCGCGCCGGCGCGATGCTGATGGTCGTGTTTTCCGACCTTTCCATCGGCGAGATGCTGGCGGTGTTCGGCTACCTGTGGTTCATGATGACGCCGGTGCAGGAACTGGTGAACATGCAGTACGCCTGGTACGCCGCCAACGCCGCGCTGGGGCGGATCAACGCGCTGCTCGGCCTTGCCAGCGAACCACAGCATCCGGCGCTGCGCGACCCCTTTGCCGGCCAGCCCACCGTCGGCATTGCGCTCGACCACGTGAGCTTTGCCTACGACGAGGGCGAGACCGTGCTCGACGACGTCAGCCTGACGGTGGCGGCAGGCGAGAAGGTGGCGCTGGTGGGCGCCTCCGGCGGCGGCAAGTCGACCCTGGTGCAGGCCCTGTTGGGACTGTATCCGGTGAAGTCGGGGCAGATACTGTATGGCGGCGTGCCGGTGACCGAGATCGGCTGGGAAACGGTGCGCGAGCACGTTGGCGTGGTGCTGCAACACCCGGTACTGTTCAACGACAGCGTTCGCGCCAACCTGACCCTGGGGCGCAAGGCTGACGATGCCATGCTGTGGCAGGCGCTGGAGATCGCCCAGTTGAAGGACTACATCGCTGTGCTGCCGTACGGCCTGGATACGGTCGTGGGGCGCCAGGGCGTGCGCATGTCGGGCGGCCAGCGCCAACGGCTGGCGATCGCGCGCATGATCGTCGCCGACCCGGAAATCGTCATCCTCGACGAGGCCACCTCGGCGCTCGACAGCGACACCGAACGACGCCTGCATCAAGCGCTCAGCGGGTTTCTGGGCGGGCGCACCACGCTCATCATCGCGCACCGCCTGTCGGCGGTGAAACAGGCCGACCGCATCCTGGTGTTCGAGAACGGCCGGGTGGTGGAAGCGGGCGGCCATGATGAACTGATCGGCCGCGGCGGCCTGTATCACAAGCTGTATCACCCCGCCTGAGACCATTTCAAAACCAGGGCTATCTATTACAGCGTTTTCTGATATACTGCGTCGAGTTGTGCATACAGCAGTGGGCAGGTCAGGCTTTAGCCACCGTGCCTCGGGACTGTTCTCACAGCCCCATCGTCTTCGACCTCTCTTTTGTGCTCCGGTGTTTTCTGACAGCCGGCAGTGACAAGTCTTGTGGTTGGCGCCGATGTGATCGACGCGACCCGATGGGCGGGCTGGAATGTATCCATTCCAGACGCCGCTTATATTCCGGTTCGTATATTTGACCTGTTCGGTATTGAACCGGGCGCAGGTCTGTTTTGCGCGTTTAAGCGCACTAAAAAGGTATTCTCATGAGCTTTTCAGAACTTGGGCTAGATCCCCTTCTCCTTAAATCCGTGTTGGCTTCGGGCTACGAAAACGCCACGCCGGTGCAGCAGCAGGCGATTCCCGCCGCGCTGACCGGCCGCGATCTGCTGGTGTCGTCGCACACCGGCAGCGGCAAGACGGCAGCATTCATGCTGCCGTCGATCCAGCGTCTGCTGGTCGAGTCGACTGGCAAAGGCATGGGCCCGCGCGTGCTGGTGCTGACGCCGACGCGCGAGCTTGCGCAGCAGGTCGAAAAAGCGGCCATCACCTATGGCAACGAGGTGCGCCGCTTCCGCACCGCCTGCCTGGTCGGCGGTTCGCCGTATGGCCTGCAGCTGAAGCGCCTGTCCCAGCCGGTGGACGTGGTGGTGGCAACCCCGGGCCGCCTGATCGACCATCTGGAGCGCGGCAAGATCGACTTCTCGCGCCTCGAAGTGCTGGTGCTCGACGAAGCCGACCGCATGCTCGACATGGGCTTTGTCGACGACATCAAGGCCATCGCCGCGCGCTGCCCGAAAGAGCGCCAGACGCTGCTGTTCTCGGCCACGCTCGATGGCGTGGTGGGCAATCTGGCGCGCGAACTGACCCGCGACGCGCAGCGCATCGAAATCGCGGCCGAGGCCAAGCAGGAAGCCAAGATCGAGCAGCGGCTGCTGTTTGCCGACAACATGGACCACAAGAATCGCCTGCTCGACGCGCTGCTGCGCGGCGTGGAGATGACGCAGGCCATCGTGTTCGCCTCGACCAAGCGCAGCACCGAGGAAATTTCCGATCTGCTGTCCGAAAGTGGCTTTGCCTCCGATGCATTGCATGGCGACATGCAGCAGGGGCAGCGCAACCGTGCGCTGCAGCGCCTGCGTGAGGGTCGTACCCGCGTGCTGGTGGCCACCGACGTCGCCGCGCGCGGCATCGACATCGCGGGCATCAGCCACGTCATCAACTTCGATCTGCCGCGGCAGGCCGAGGATTATGTCCACCGCATCGGCCGCACCGGCCGTGCCGGCCGTACCGGCATCGCGGTGAGCTTCGCCGGCATGCGCGAAGTGGGCCTGGTGAAGAACATCGAGCGCTACACCGGCAACCGAATCGAAGTCCACACCATGCCGGGGCTGGAGCCCACCCAGAAGCCGACGACCGGACGTCCCGCCGCAGCTGGGCGTCCACGCAGCAACGCGAGCCCGCGCAGCGGGTTTGGCGACAAGCGCAGCGAGCCGCGCAGCTATGGCGACCGTCCGCCGCGCGGCGATAGCCGTGACAACCGCGATCGTGGCTACCGTGCCGATGCGCGCCCCAGTGGCGACCGCCCGGCCCGAAGCGATGCGCCGCCGCGTGGCAATCGCACCGATAGCGCCCCGCGCGGCCCGTTTGGCGGCGCCCCCCGCGCGGCCTATGGCGACCGCCCGCCGCGCAATGAGGGTTATCGGGGTGCCGATGCCAACGCTGCGCCCAAGCCCGAGGTCAACGGCAACAGCGTCGAATACTGGGAGAAGCGCGAGCGCGAGGCCAAGGCCAAAGCGGCTGCGCCCCGCAGCTACGGTGATCGCGGCAACAGTGCGCGCCCCGGTCAGCCGCGCGGTCCCAGCAATGACGCCAACCGGGGCGGTGGTAATCGCGTCGGCGTGCGGGGACGTTTCAAGGACTGATCGCTCGCACGATCAATGGCTGTAGAAAGGGGGGTTTCACGTGAAACCCCTTTTTTTTGTTCGTTTTTTTGCCGATGCTCGTTTAAGCGCGCGGAGATCTACGCGCCCCTTTCTGAAGGCCTCGGTTATGGGAGGAAGTCGGCTTGCGCCAGACCGTGGGCGTGGCAGACTTGATTTCTGCCGTTGTGCTTGGCGGCATAGAGTGCGCGGTCGGCCTGCGTGAGCAATTCCTCCAGAATCTGGGAAACCTCGCATTTCTGCATTTGGGGCACACAGGTGCTCATTCGCGCTGAGGACGGCCACGACAAATTCCTCGCCGCCCAGGCGCGCCACCATGTCGTTTTCCCGGGCGGTGGCCTTGAGGGCGGTTGCAACCATTTTCAGGGCATGATCGCCTTCGGCGTGGCCGTAGCGGTCGTTCACCGCCTTGAAGTGGTCCAGATCGGTCATCAAAAGGGCGGTGCTTTCCTTCCTGCGGCGGGCGGTTCTGAGCACTTGCGTCGCGTGTTCTTGAAAGGCGCGTCGGTTGAGCAGGCCGGTCAGGCTGTCCCGGTTGGCGAGTTCCTTCAGCGCCGCGTGCAGTTTCTGGAGTTCAGCGGTCTGGTATCGAAATGTCGACCGGCAATTCGCTGCCGTCCTTGCGGCGGACAAACAATTCGACGGCCGCGCCCATCTGCCTGCTGTGCGCTTCGGCCACGAACGCGGCACGATGCCCGACGTGGCGTGCGGCGACGCGGGACGGGACCAGCATTTCGACCAGCTGGCCGATCAACTCGCCGCGATCGTAGCCGAACAGGGGCTCGGCCTGGGCGTTCGCCAGCGTGATGTGCCCGCCTGATCGATCAGGAGCAGGGCGTCCGGCGTGTATTCAAATATGCGTTGATAGACTGTCATCAAGGGGCGGCGCAAAAAATGCTTTTAATTTGAGCGATCGGCATGCAATACGACCGCCCTCCACGGGCGAAGTCTCATTTTTGCGACAATACAGGATTGGCCATATCCGCGGTGTTGTCATTACACTCGTTGCCACCCGCATCGTTGCACCGTCCACCTGCGGCATCATGTCAACATCCGGGAAAGGAGCTTTACCCTATGGGAAAGGACACTATGGGTCAATCGCACATTCCACCCGCTTGGCGCTGGATCAGCGAACGCGGGCTGCGGATCGAGACGGGCGATGCCACACTCGCCTACTATGCAGCGCTGATTTCGCAAAGTCTGCCGGAAATTGAAGACCTGGTCCTGGCAGATGGCAGCCTATTGCTGATTTTGCGGCACGGCACTGGGGTGTCGGCGGAATTGCGGGCAGCGCTGACTGCGTTACCGGTTGACGAGCCGATGAAGCAGGGCGCGTTGCATGAAATTGCGGTTGAATATGGGGGGATCGCCGGGCCGGATTTGCCGGGACTGGCAGAACAGGCGGGGTTGGACGCGGCAACCTATATCAATCGCCACACGGCAGGGGAATATTCAGTCGCTTTCCTGGGATTCCAGCCGGGATTCCCGTATTTGCAAGGCTTGCCTCGCCCCCTGCACGCGCGCCGTCGGGCCTCGCCACGGGTCCGGGTGGCGGCAGGCAGCGTGGCGATAGGCGGCACGTACACCGGGATTTATCCCACCGGTGGCCCCGGGGGCTGGCACATCATCGGGCGCACGACGGCAGCCCTGTTCGACCCGCGGCGCGAGGCGCCGGCGTTGCTGGCGGCGGGCGACCGCGTCCGCTTCGTGCCGATATGATCGAGGTGCTGCGCGCCGGCCTGTGCGATCTGGTGATGGATCAGGGCCGCCCCGGCCGGAGGGCGCTCGGCGTGCCCGCGGGCGGGGCGGCGGACCCGCCCGCGCTGGCGGCGGCCAATACGCTGGTGGGCAACCGTGAGATGGCGGCGGGACTTGAAGTCACGCTGTTGGGGCCGTTGTTGCGGTTTCCGCTGGGGGGCGTGGTGGCGCTCACCGGCGCGCCGTTTGCGGCAACGCGCAGCGGCGGCGCGGCGCTGGCGTGGAACCAGACCCTGGTGCTGGCCGCGGGCGAGACGCTGGACCTGGAGCGGGCGGAGACGGGGTGCCGCTGTTGGCTGGCGGTGCGGGACGGGCTGGCGGTGCCGCCCGTGATGGGTAGTCGCAGCACCTTTCTGCCGGCCGGGTTCGGCGGCCATCTGGGCCGTGCGTTGCAAGGGGGGGACGTGCTGCCATGCGGGACACCCACGGGTGCGGTCCGCTTGTTGCGCGCCCGCATGCCGTCGAACGCGCAGGCTGCGCCGTTGCGCGTGGTGGCGGGCCCCCAGGTCGGCCAGTTCGACGATGCCGGCCTGGCCGCATTCTTTGCTGGAACCTATCGGGTGAACGCGGCGTCAGATCGTCGCGGTCTGCGGCTGCGCGGCCCGGCCGTGACGCATGCACAGTCGGCGTTGCCGTCGCAGGGCGTGCTGCCCGGCACGGTGCAGGTGCCGCTCGACGGCCAGCCCATCATCCTGGGCTGGGACGGGCCGGTGACAGGCGGTTATCCGGTGATCGCGGCGATCATCAGCGCCGACTTGCCCAGGCTTGCGCAGTTGCGAGCGGGGGACGCGGTGCGGTTTGTGACGATTGAGCTTGAGCGAGCCCGGGCACTGGCCGTGGCTGCGTGGGAAATCGAGGAACTGGCATGATCGAACTCAATGCCGACATCGGCGAAGGCTGTGACGACGCCAGCCTGATGCCTTATCTGGCGCGGGTGTCGGTTGCCTGCGGCGGCCATGCCGGCGATGCTGTCAGCATGACGGCCGCGCTGCGTCTGGCGGCCGAGCATGGCGTGGCGGCGGGCGCCCATCCGAGCTACCCAGATCGCGCGCAGTTCGGCCGCCAGGCACAGGCGGCCTCGGAGGACGAAATTGCCGCGTGGGTGATGCGGCAGACCGAGGTGCTGGCTGAACAGGCGGCGCGGTTGGGCCTCCGGCTGGCGCATGTCAAGCCGCATGGTGCGCTGTACAACGTGGCGGCGCGCGATGCCGGCGTGGCCCGGGCGATCGCGCGCGCGGTGGCGACACTCGATCCGGCGCTGGCCCTGGTGGGCTTGTCCGGGTCGCAGCTGATCGCGGCCGGGCAGGGCGCTGGCTTGGCCGTGCTGCACGAGGCGTTTGCCGATCGCCGTTATCAGTCCGATGGCCAACTTGTTTCACGTGAAACCGCCGGCGCGCTGATCGTCGATTCGCAGGCAGCGTCCGAGCAGGCTCGTGCGCTGGCACACGGCGTGCCGGTCGGCACGGCGGGCGGCGGCGCGATTCGTGTCAAGGCGGACACGATCTGTCTGCACAGCGACACCCCCAATGCATTAAATATTATATGCCTCTGAACTGTTTTCAGTATTCCCTGCCAAATGCTTTGAGATCAACGAGATAAGGAGTTGAATCATGAAAGCGACGGAAACCAACCTGCTGGACTGGCAGAAACGGTATGGAACGGAAGAA
>JBAQND010000038.1:0-3846 GCA_049303455.1 Thiobacillus sp. | reverse complement strand
GCGCGGGGCTACGCCCGCCTGAGCGCGCCGGCAGCGGGCGTGCTGGTCGAGGTGAGCGGCGAACCCGGCCAGGTCGTCGCGACCGGCCAGCGCGTGGCGACGCTGGCGCGCGCTGGCGAGCGGGAAGTCGAGGTGTTCTTCCCGGATGCGGCGAGACCGCCTGCCACGGGTCAACTGGTCCGCGCGGACGGGGCGCCCTTGCCGCTGCGCTTGCGCGAGGTCTCCGGCGCGGTCGATCCGCAAAGCCGCACCTGGCGGGCGCGCTATTCGGTCTTGACCGGGGGTGACGCGCTGGCGCTCGGTTCGGTGGTGCGCGCCGCCTTTGCCCTGCCGGGCGGCGACGAACAGGCGCTGAGCGTGCCGATTGCCGCGCTGGACGAGCGCGGCGAAGGTCCGCGGGTGTGGACGGTGGTGGACGGGCGCGCCCAGCCGGTGGCGGTCGAGATTGTTGCGCTGGATGCCGAGGCGGCGCGGGTGCGGGGCAGCCTGACGGCGGGCGACACCGTCGTCGCGCTGGGCACGCACCTGCTCACCCCCGGCATGGCGGTGCGGGAACTGGCGCAATGAGTTTCCCCAACCTGTCCGCGCTCGCCGTGCGCGAGCGCGCGGTGACGCTGTTCTTGTTGATGCTGGCGGTGATTGGGGGCGTCTACGCCTTCCTGTCGCTGGGGCGCGCCGAGGATCCGGCCTTCACCGTGCGCGTGATGATGGTTTCGGCGGTCTGGCCCGGCGCGACGCCGCAGGAACTGCAGCAGCAGGTGGTGGATCGGCTGGAAAAGCGCATCCAGGAAGTTGAATACCTCTACCGCATCGAAACCACGATTCGACCGGGGCGGGCGGATCTGCAGGTCGAGTTTCAGGACTACGCCCCGCAGGCCAAGGTCCCCGATCTGTTCTACCAGGTGCGCAAGCGCATGCAGGACGAAGCCGGCAACCTGCCGCAGGGAGTGATCGGGCCCCTCGTCAACGACGATTTTTCCGATGTCTATTTCAAGCTGATCGCGCTGACCGCATCGGGCATGCCGCTGCGCGAGCTCACGCGCGAGGCAGAAGCCATCCGCGACCGGCTGCAGCGCACTGCGGGCGTGCACAAGGCCATCGTGCTCGGCGAGCGCACCGAGCGCGTGTACGTCGAATTCGACAATGCGCGCCTGGTCAATCTGGGCATCACGCCGGAAGCCATTTTCGACGCCATCGATGCCAACAACCGGCTGGTTCCGGCCGGCCGCATCGAAACCGACGGTCCGCGCCTGTACCTGCGGATCGATGCCGACCTGTCCGATCCCGCGCAGCTCGCGGCGGTGCCGATCCGCATCGGCGAACGGCTGTTGCGCCTGTCGGACATCGCCACCATCCGCCGCGGCTACGAGGATCCGCCGAGCTACCTGGTGCGCGCGCGGGGCGAGGAGGCGGTGTTGCTCGGGGTGGTCATCAACGCGGGCGAGAACGGCCTCGAAGTGGGCAAGCGCCTGACGCGTTTCGTCGAGGATGAGCGCGCCAGGCTGCCGTTGGGCATTTCGCTTGCCGTGCTGACCGACCAGGCCGAGGCCATCGCCGGCGCGGTCAACCTGTTCCAGCTCAAGTTCCTGATCGCGGTCGCGGTGGTGGTGGGCGTGAGCATCCTCGCCCTCGGGCTGCGCGCCGGCCTGGTGGTCGGCATCGCGGTGCCGCTCACCCTCGGCATCACCTTCCTCGTGATGAAGCTGATGGGGATCAACCTCGACCGCATCACCCTCGGCGCGCTCATTATCGCGCTTGGGCTGCTGGTGGACGACGCCATCATCGCCGTCGAAATGATGCTGGTGAAAATGGAGCAGGGCTGGGACCGCGTGCGCGCCGCCGCGCATGCGTGGAGCGTGACCGCCGCCCCCATGCTGTTCGGCACCCTGGTGACAGTGGCGGGTTTTTTCCCCATCGGCTTTGCGCAATCGGGCGTGGGCGAATATGCGGGCAACATCTTCTGGGTGCTGGGGGTGGCGCTGCTGGTGTCGTGGTTCGTGGCCGTGACCTTCGTGCCGTATCTGGGCGTCAAGCTGCTGCCCGGCTTTGCCGGGCACGAGCACGGCGAGGCCGACATCTACCAGAAGCCGCTGTACCGCCGTCTGCGCGCCATCATCAGCTGGTGCGTGACGCACCGGAAAACCGTGGTCGCCGCCACGGTCGCGCTGCTGGTGCTGGCGATCGCGGGGCTGGCCGGGCCGGTGCAGAAGCAGTTCTTCCCTGGGTCCGACCGCCCGGAAGTGCTGGTCAGCGTCTACCTGCCGCAAGGCAGCAGCATCGAGTACACGGACCGCACCGTGCGCAAGCTCGAGGCCATCCTCGCCCCCATGCCGGAGGTCAAGACGCTGTCTGCTTATGTCGGCGCCGGGGCGCCGCGCTTCTTCATTTCCGCCAACCCCGAGCCGCCCGATCCCGCCTTCGCCAAGCTGATCGCCGTGGCGCAGGATGCCACGGCGCGCGACAAAGTGATGGCCGAGCTGGAGGCGCACATTGCCCGCGGCGAGTTTGCCGAAGCGCGGGTGCGCGTCTATCGCCTGCTGTTCGGCCCGCCGGTGATCTGGCCGGTGAGCTTTCGCGTGCTCGGTTCGGATCCGCTCGAGTTGCGCCGCATCGGCCATCAGGTGCGCGAAGTTATGGCCGCCGATCCCAACACCCGCGACCCCCATCTGGACTGGGACGAACGCGCGCCCGTGCTGCATCTGGCCATGGACGTGCAGCGCCTGAGCCTGTTGGGCCTGACCCCGCTCGAAGTCTCACAACAGCTGCAATTCCACCTCGACGGCACGCCGGTGACCCAGCTTCGCCAGGACATCCGCACCGTCGAGGTGATCGCCCGCGGCGCCGCCAGCCGGCGCCTGGTCGATGCCGGCAGCCTGGCCACCTTCGAGGTGCTCACCCGCGACGGCCGCAAGGTTCCGCTCGGCCAGCTGGGCACGCTGCAGGTGCGCTACGAGGCGCCCGTGATCAAGCGCTACAACCGCGAGCCCTTTGTCGCCGTCCAGGCGGAAGTGGAGGGCGCGCAACCCAACGACGTCACCGCCGCCATCTGGCGCAAGCTCGAAACGGTCCGCGAGAAGCTGCCTGCCGGCTACCGGATCGACATCGGCGGCGCGGTCGAGCAGTCCGGCAAGGCCAATCTATCGATCCAGAAGCTGCAACCGATGATGGTGGCCTTCATGCTCATTTTCATCATGCTGCAGATGCGCTCGTTCTCGGGCACCTTCATGGTCGTCGCCACCGCGCCGCTTGGCCTGATCGGCGCAGTCATCGCCCTGCTGCTGTTCAACCAGCCGTTCGGCTTCGTCGCGCTCCTGGGCCTGACCGGCCTGGCCGGGATCCTCATGCGCAACACGTTGATCCTCACGCAACAGGTGGCCGACAACTTCGAGGAAGGCATGCCCGCTCTGGAAGCCGTCGTCGAAGCCGCCGTGCGCCGCGCCCGCCCCGTGGTGCTGACCGCGCTGGCCGCAGTCTTCGCCTTCGTGCCGCTCACCTTCGACAGCTTCTGGGGCCCGCTGGCCTACGTCCTCATCGGCGGCGTCGCGGTGGGCACCGCGATCACGCTGCTGTTCGTGCCGGCGCTGTATGCGCTGTGGTTCCGGCTGGGTACTGCGCGGACTTGAGGGCAATCGGCTGAAAATCCATGGGCGGTTTCCTCGGGCATGACGGGACAAGTGTCCTAGTGTCGTGAATCATAAATAGCGGGACAAGATAAAACGGATGGATTTTTTCGCGGGGCAAGGCGCGAGGAGGCGACATAGCTGGCTCTATGGCAACGACGAGCAACGCCGCCATGCGGAAAAAGACGCCGTTTTATGTTTCGATATTTAAGATTCACGACACTAG
>JBAQND010000037.1:0-1831 GCA_049303455.1 Thiobacillus sp. | reverse complement strand
CCGATCAGGATCGTCACGATCTCGAACGCCCGCTTGATCCACAGGTTGCCTTTTTTGATCGCCATGTGGCTGCCCAGATAGCCGCCGATGACCGAGCCGGCCAGCAGCGCCGGCATCCAGTCCCACGCCACCGTCCCGATCACGCCCAGCACCAGCGCGCCGGTGCCGTTCCAGACCAGGCCGCACAGAATCAGGGTGTAGGCCACGGCCCGCGTGTAATCGAGGCCGAACCAGCGGATCAGCCAGAGGGTGAGAAACAGCCCGGTGCCGCTGGTGATCGAGCCGTTGAGAAAGCCGACGACAAACAGTCCCGCCATGCCGCCGACCAGCGCCGCGCCCTGCCGGTTCCTGGGCGCATGGTCCATGCCGAGGCGGGGCTTGAACACCGAATACAGCCCCACACCCAACGTGAGCACACCCAGCGCCAAGGTGGCGACGCGCTCGGGGATCTGCAGGATCGTCAACGCGCCCAGCACCACGCCAGGCAGACCCGCGCCGAGGATGATCAGCGAAAAGCGGCGCTCGAGATGCGATTCCCTCAGGTGCCGCAGCGTGGCGCCGAGGCCGAGCGCCACGCTGGCGACCTTATGGGTGGCGAGCGCCACCCCGAACGGCAGCCCCAGAAAAATCAGCATGGGAAACTGGATCAGCCCTGCCCCGCCGCCCGACAGTGCCGAAAAGAAATTCGCCGCCAGCGAGGCGACGAACAGCACCAGCTGGTCGAACACGCTTATTGCGTAGTGACGCCGATTTCGGCCGGCAGTCTGGCGTAGACGAGCGCCAGCCCGGCGTCGGCGATGACTTTCAGCACCTGGTCTGCCAGCGCCGCATCGACGAAGAACTCCACCACCATCGGCAACTCGCCCGCCAGTTCGAAGAACCCGGCGTCGTGTCGGCCATGGCGCCCAAAGCCCGCAACGGCACGGAACGCCGAGCCCCCGCCGACGCCAAGCCCCTGCGCCGCATCGAGCAGCCATTCATACGTCAGCTTGCCGTGATGGCGGCTGGCTTCGGACACAAACACCTGCAGGCAGACCACGTTCACTTGAATAGCCTCATCGAATAAAACCCCAGCCCGGTGGCCAGGAAGGAACCCGTCATGTGGGAAAACGCAATCAGGCCCCCGGTCAGCCACAGGCCGCGCATCATCGCGGTGACAACTTCGGCGGAAAAAGTGGAAAACGTGGTCAGCCCGCCCAAGAGGCCGGTGATGAGAAACAGCCGCGCTTCCGGCGGCACGCCGGGGTGATCGGCAAACCAGGCGATGACCAGACCGATGAAGTACCCGCCCACCAGGTTGGCGGCCAGGGTGCCGAGCGGCAAGGAAGGAAACACGGGGTTCAGCCACAGACCCAGTCCCCAGCGCAGCCACGCACCGATGGCGGCGCCGAGGCCGATGGCAAGGAAGGCGATCATGGCTGGCGGGTGTCAGCGGCTGTCATGTGCGGATTCTAGCCGACACTGACATGACGAGCCTTACATCGCGTCCTTGATGATCTCGGTCAGCAGTTTTTCCAGCTCGACCAGTTGCTTCTTCAGCGCCGGATTCCTGGTGGCGGCGGGCTTGCGGTAAGCGAGGTAGACGTTCTTGTCGCCGGGAACCTGGTACACCACCACGCTGTAGGGACACATCACGATCGCGTGCGGGTCGGCCTCCATCATGTGGCGCGAAATGGTGGCGCTGCAGAATTCGAACTGCTCGGCGTTTTCGTACACCTTGCGGGTCTCGCCGATATCCTTGCCGGTGCGGTCCAGCATGCCGCCGATGTGATTGGTGTTGGTGATCTTCAGGCCCTTGCCCTCGATCGCTATTTGAAGCATATCGCGCACA
>JBAQND010000036.1:0-1739 GCA_049303455.1 Thiobacillus sp. | reverse complement strand
CCTGTTCCTGGTCGATCGCGGCAACCTCGCCGACCAGACCCTCAAGGAATTCCAGCAATACGTCTCGCCCTACAACAACTTCAAGTTCAGCGAGGAATACATCGTCCAGCGCCTGCAGGGCAATCAGATTGAACCGCCCCGGGTTTTGAGGAGGCTCCTTTTCCTAAGAGAATGGAGCCATGATGAAACAACCCAAGACGAACAAATATTCCCCCGAAGTACGCGAACGCGCGGTGCGCATGGTGCAGGAACACCGAGGCGAGTATTCCTCGCCATGGGCGGCGGTGGAGTCCATCGCACCCAAGATCGGCTGTTCACCCCATACCCTGCATGAATGGGTCAAACGGCATGAGGTCGATACCGGGCTGCGTGACGGCGTGACCAGCGAAGAGCGCGACCGCATCAAGGCCCTGGAGCGCGAGAACAAGGAACTGCGCCGGGCCAACGAAATTCTGAAGCTGGCGAGCGCGTTTTTCGCCCAGGCGGAGCTCGACCGCCGACTCAAGTCCTGAACGATTTCATCGACCGGCATCGCGACACCTACGGGGTCGAGCCGATCTGCAAGGTCTTGCAGGTCGCCCCGTCTGGCTACCGGCGCCATGCCGCGCGCCAGCGCGATCCGGCGCTGCGTTGTGCGCGTGTGCAACGCGACGATGTGTTGATGCCCGAGATCGAACGCGTCTGGCAGGCCAATCTTCGGGTCTACGGCGCGGACAAGGTCTGGCGGCAGATGAAGCGCGAGGCACCGAGGTCGCGCGCTGCACCGTCGAGCGCCTGATGAGCCGCCTGGGATTGCGCGGCGCCGTGCGCGGCAAGGTCGTGCGCACGACGGTCTCGGACCCCAAACAATCATGCCCGCTGGACCGGGTGAATCGCCAGTTCAAGGCGGATCGTCCGAACCAGCTGTGGGTCTCGGACTTCACCTATGTTTCGACCTGGCAGGGCTGGTTGTATGTGGCCTTCGTGATCGATGTGTACGCCCGGCGCATCGTCGGTTGGCGAGTGAGTCGAAGCATGACGACGGACTTCGTGCTCGACGCGCTGGAGCAGGCGCTCTACGCCCGTCAGCCCGAACGCGACGGCAGCCTCGTGCATCACTCAGACCGGGGCTCGCAGTACGTCAGCATCCGCTACAGCGAGCGCTTGGCCGAAGCCGGCGTCGAACCCTCCGTGGGAAGTAAGGGCGACAGCTATGACAACGCGCTGGCCGAGACGATCAACGGACTGTACAAGGCGGAGCTGATCCACCGGCGTGGCCCATGGAAGACGCGGGAAGCGGTCGAACTGGCGACGCTGGAATGGGTGGCGTGGTTCAACCACATCCGGCTGCTCGAACCCATCGGCTATATCCCGCCCGCCGAAGCTGAGGCAAACTACTACCGGCAACTCGCCGAACAGGCCGAATCAACGGCCTGCACTTAAACCAAATGGCCTCCACGATTCCCGGGGCGGTTCAGCGACAAAAAAAGCAGTCAAAGGCGCATCCCTAAAATCTGGCCAGTGGTTTGTGGGTATTCCGGAGCATCGTGACCGCTGATTCCGGGCTATCGTGACCGGTCATTCCGGCGCATCGTGACCGCTGATTCCGGGCGAACGTGACCGATTTCGGGCTGCTTCCGGAATCGGCGGTCACGATGCCGGAATGGTGTCGTACAGAGCAGTAATGGTGTTACGCATAGAGCAACCGAGCCGGTACGCTTTCCAGCTTTTTGTCTGGAGACAGCGTGCCCGCACCAAGG
>JBAQND010000035.1:0-9384 GCA_049303455.1 Thiobacillus sp. | reverse complement strand
TCGGGCCGAGGGCGGCCCTCCTACAGGGGGGTTCGACCCAAAAGAGATTTCAAGACAACAACGAATGACTGAAGAAAACAAACTGACCGTCCTGCAACTGGTGCCCGCGCTCGAGTCCGGCGGGGTGGAACGCGGCACGCTCGAAGTGGCACAAGCCCTCATCGAGCACGGCCACCGTGCGCTGGTGATCTCGGCGGGTGGGCGGCTGGTCGCGCCGCTCCTTGCATCGGGCGCCGAACACTTCGCCTGGCCAATCGGCGACAAAAAATTCAAAACACTGCTGCTCGTCGGCAGGCTGCGCAAGTTTCTGCAGGCGCGGAAGGTCGACATCCTCCATGCCCGTTCGCGCGTGCCGGCGTGGATCGCCTGGCTGGCCTGGCGCGGCATGAATCCGGCCACGCGGCCGCATTTCGTCACCACGGTGCACGGCATGTACGGCGTCAATCGCTACAGCCGCATCATGACGCAGGGCGAACGGGTGATTGCCGTGTCCAACACCGTGCGCGATTACATCCTGCGCGAATACCCCGACACGCCGCCGTGGCGCATCCAGGTCATCCATCGCGGCGTCGATGGCCAGGCCTATCCGCACGGCTGGAAACCCGATCCTGCCTGGCGGCAGGCGTTTTATGCCCAGTTCCCCGATGCCGCCGGCAAGCAGATCTTGACCCTGCCCGGCCGCATCACCCGGCTCAAGGGGCATGAAGACTTCATCGAGTTGATCGCGCGGCTGAAGCGGCGCGACCTGCCCGTGCATGGCCTCATCGTCGGCGGCGCGTCGGCATCCAAGCAACGCTACCTGCACAAGCTGCGCTACCGGGTGCGCAGCATGGGGCTGGCAGCCGACATCAGCTTCACCGGCCAGCGCGACGACCTCAAGAACATCCTGGCCATCTCGAACCTGGTGCTGTCGCTCTCCACCCAGCCAGAATCCTTCGGCCGCACCACACTGGAGGCGCTGCGGCTGGGCGTGCCCACGGCGGGCTACGACCACGGCGGCGTTGGCGAAATCCTGCGGACGATTTATCCTGCCGGCCTGCTGCCGCTCGACTGCCTCGATGAAACCTGCCGGCGCATCGCACAGCTGGTGAAAGACCCGGAACCGGTTCCGGCCGGCGAGTTTTTCCCGCTGCAGGCCATGCTGGACCAGACGCTGGCGCTGTACGCGCAGCTGGTGCGCACGCCGCGCCGCTGATGCCCTTAGCTAATTTAAAGATCAAAAATATTCGCGCAGGCGGACAGCAGGCCTTATGACATATTCTCCGAACGCACGGCATTTCACCTGGTTGATTTTTTTCTGCTTTCTGCTGTTCCCCTTCAAGCGGTCGGTCGAATTGCCCATTCTGATCATGACAATTGGCGGCGGGGTACTTGCATACCAATACGGCAGAACCTTTTTTCAGGCGCCCGCCATCAAGCTTTTTACGCTCCTGTTTGCCTGCATTTGGCTTCCCATGCTGCTCTCCGTTCCGGACAGTTACGCCCTGGGAAAGTCCGCAAGCACGGCTCTGACATTCATCCGCCTCTACCTTTCCGGCCTGCTCATTATCTGGGTGATGAATGACCAGAAGCAGGCATCCCTGCTCATCAAGCTGCTGGCTGGGCTGACCGCCTTTTGGGTGGTGGATGCACTGTTCCAGGCCGCGACCGGGCACGATTTCTTTGGTTATGCGCAGAGACCTGACAGGCTCAATGGCGTTTTCGGGGAACGACAATTGAGATTGGGCAACGCCTTGCCGGTGCTTGCGCCATTTCTCATTCTCGCGCTTCGCAAAAGATTGGCCTTGATGCTGCTGGCCGCGGCGATGTCCGGCGCGGTCGTCATTCTTGCCGGAAGCCGCAGCGGCTGGGTCAGTTTCGGCCTGGTTTGCGTATGGCTGATCCTTTCTGAAACACGGCGACGCGGGGTGCCGCTGTGGAAAGCGGGTGTGGTTGCCGCGCTAATTGGCCTGGCCGGGATCTTTGCCGCATTCGAGAATCCTGGTGCAAAGCAGCGACTGGATCAGACCCTGCTGCTTTTTTCCGGCGACGAAGCCAAAATCGATCAGGCGCTTTCCCTCCGCTGGACGCTCTGGAAAGACGCCTTTGCCATGATCGATGCGCATCCCGTCAATGGGGTGGGCGTCAGGGCGTTCCGTTATGCCTATCCCGAGTTTGCGCAGCCGGACGATCCTTTCTTATCCATAAACGAAGCGTCGGGGAGGCCGACAGGCGCGTTCTATGCGCATCAGATCGCCATGGAAGTAACGAGCGAGACCGGCCTGATCGGGCTTGCCGGGCTCGGCTTGTTTTATGTGCTGCTGGTCAGAAGTTGGCGCCTGGCAAGCCAGGAGCGAAGAATCCAGTCATTGCCATTTGCCATGGCGGCACTGGCCTGGATCTTCCCGTTCAATACCCATCCGTCCTTTTATACCGCCCAGTGGTCAGTGCTGATCTGGCTGATCATCGCCCTATTGTGCGCAAGCTTGCTGCCGCTGCAAAAAACGGGCGATACGGAAAACCGTAGGTTAAGCTGAGCTTGTGAAGCCCAGCATGCACCGTTAATGTTGGGCTTCCTGCGTCAGCCCAACGAAAACGAATCTTTAGTCCTGGGGTTTGTATTCAGGCACCCATCTGGTCAGTGCCTGCTTGACGGCCGCTTCAGGCTGGAAACCACCGGTTCTGAACCAGTCATCCAGTTCGCCCGCCAACGTATCGATCGCAGCACGCGCCTTCGCCACCCGCAGCTTGGGGTGCGGCGTCGGCAAGGTTGATTCGTCGTCAGCCAGCAACTCTTCGTAAAGCTTTTCGCCCGGGCGCAGGCCGGTGTATTCGATGCGGATACGGTCTTCATCCGCGCCCGACAGCCGGATCATCAGTTTGGCCATTTCGGCGATTTTCACCGGCTCGCCCATGTCGAGCACGAAAATCTCGCCGCCCTCGCCCATCAGGCCTGCCTGCAGCACCAGTTGCGCGGCTTCCGGAATCGACATGAAGTAGCGCGTGATCTCGGGGTGCGTCACCGTCACCGGGCCGCCTGCCTCGATCTGTTTCTGGAACTTGGGAATCACGCTGCCGGACGAGCCCAGCACGTTACCAAACCGCACCGACACGAAGCGTGTGCCGCTCGCCTTCTGCATCGCCTGGCAGGCCATCTCGGCCAGCCGCTTGGTCGCACCCATGACATTGGTCGGGTTGACCGCCTTGTCGGTGGAGATCATCACGAACTTGGCGACACCGTTTGCCTGGGAGGCGGCCGCCACCACCTGCGTGCCCAGCACGTTGTTGCGCACCGCCTCCCAGGCATTCGCGTTTTCCATCAGGGGAACGTGCTTGTAGGCGGCCGCATGAAACACCACGGCGGGGCGATGCTTGGCCATCACCTGATTCACCCAGACCGCGTTTTTCACGTCGCCGATCACCGGCACAATGGCCAGGTTGGGAAAACGCTGCGGCAACTCTTGCTCCATCGCATACAGCGCCAGTTCGGATTGCTCGAACAGCACCAGCTTTGCCGGTTCAAAGCGCGCGATCTGGCGGCATAATTCCGAACCGATCGAGCCGCCCGCACCGGTCACCATCACCACCTGTCCGGTCAGCAGACGGTGCAGGCCACTGTTGTCGAGCTCGACCAGATCGCGCCCCAGCAAATCGTCGAGTTCGATCCGGCGCAAGCTGGATACCGATACCCGTCCCGCCACCAGGTCTTCCAGCGAAGGCACGGTCAGCACGTTCAGCCCGGCGTCAGCACAGGTCTGGGCAATGCGCTTCCGCACCTCGTGCGCGGCCGACGGCAACGCCAGCACGATATCGTCCACCTCCATTTTTCGTGCCCAGACGGCGACCTCGCCCAGCGGCCCCAGCACCGGAATCCCTTGCACCAGCCGGCCCAGCTTGCCCCGGCTGTCATCCAGCAGACCCACCACATGAAAACCTGCCGGATTGCGCGCCAGTTCGCGCAGCAGAAAGTCCGCCGCCGAGCCCGCGCCGGCCACCAGCACCGGCTTGCTGCCCGGGTGCAGCACGCTGGCCAGGCGATGCTCCTTCCAGGCGCGGTAGGCCAGGCGGCTGCCGCCCATCAGGACAAGCAGCAGCAGCGGGTCGAGAATCAGCACCGAACGCGGCACCACCGCATCGACGCGGAACAGAATCAGCGCCACCGGGATCAGCAGCGCGGCCAGCCCCACGGCCAGCACGATGCGCTTGAGATCGGGCAGGCTGGCAAAGCGCCAAATCCCGCGATACAGGCCGAAGCGCCAGAACACCACGGCCTGCAGCGGCACCACCCAGAGCAGCGTCGACAAGGCCGCAGCCTGGAATTCCGGCGGCATATCCAGATTGAAGCGCAGCCAGTAGGCAGCCAGCCAGGCGAAAACAGCCGCCAGAATGTCGTGCAGGATGATGGCGACGGTGCGGGGATTAAGGTTCATTGCGAAGTCGATTCCAGCGCCGATCGATGGTCAAAAAAATCAGCAGATACATTGCGGCCCAGAGTATAAGCAGCCATGGGGTGTGCAGCGGCAGAACCCGCAGCGCGAATGCCAGCGCGATGCCTGCGAGCATCAGCGCATAGGCGGCCCATGCAAGCTGGCGATGTGTCGCGCCCAGCAACACCACCCGCTGATAATAGTGCGAACGGTGCGCCCGCCAGACCTTTTCTCCGCGCAAGGCACGCCGTGTCAGCGTCGTGCTGGCATCGACGATGAACGGCGAGAACACCAGCAGCGGAAACAGCCAGGGCCACACGTCCTGCATTGCCCCAAGAATACCGAGCGTGGCCGCCAGGAATCCAAGCGGAATCGAACCGGCATCGCCCATGAACACCCGCGCCGGCGGAAAATTGAAGCGAAGAAACGCCAGCGCCGCCGCCGCAATCGCCGCGCACACCGCAGCCAGCCCGGCCGCGTCGCCCAGCATTGCCGCCAGCGCCAGCGCGCCAAAGCCGATTGCAGCCATGCCCCCCGCCAGCCCGTCCGAGCCGTCCATGAAGTTGTAGAGATTGGTCATCCACACCACCGCCAGCGTGCCCGCCAGCAAGGCCCAGCCGGTCAGGCCCAGTGCCAGCAGACACACCACTGCCGCCACGAAATGCGCCAGGAAGCGCAGCGCCACCGGCAGGCCGCGCACATCGTCCAGCACCGACACCGCAGCCAGCGCGAATGCCGCCAGCACCACCGGCAGCGCCGCCTGCAGCAAACCGGCCCCGGCCAGCCACACAGCAGCCACCCCTACCCCGGCCATGATGCCCAGCCCGCCGATGCGCGGCGTCGGCGTCACGTGCAGCGAGCGTTCGTTGGGATGGTCCATCGGCAGGCGGCCGCGTTGCAGCAGCCAGGAAAGCAGCAGCCAGCACACCAGAAAAGCCGCAAGCGGCGCCATCCATTCAGCAGGCATCATTCAAAATGGCTATGTCACTGTTAGTTGTTGAAGTCAGGAAGTCATGTCTTGTTGTAGGCGCACCCGCAAGGGGTAGGCCAGGGTTGTCCCCGCAAGGGGGAGGCCGTGGTTGTAAAGCCGACAAAGTCGGCAACAACCACGCACTAAAGCCGCTGAAGCGGCAACAACCATGCTCGCCCGCCCCCGGGCCGATGTCGTGGTGGTTGCGATGGTGCGAAATCGCGGCGAGGGCGCCGCTCCCACAGCGCTGGCCAATACCAACAAATAACGATGAAAGCGTTATTCAGCGTCTCCCCAAGATTATGGCCGCTTCAGCCAATCCGCCACGCCCAATTCGGGCGCCCACCGATCAAGCGCTTTCAGGCCACGTTCAACCCGGCTAACCCAGCCCTTGCCGCGATTGACCATACCCTGCCAAGCTTCCTCCACCTCCCATGGCCGATAGATTTTGAACCAGTCCAACAGTGCGGCTGCTTGCGCCAGATCCTTGTTGGCTTTTTGTGTGAACGAACCGCTGCGCTCCCCATAAATCAGCAGCTTGTGCAAGGCATAACGCGCCGGATGCGGCACATTGACCACCCCTGTTCCTTCCGCGCTAAATAGCGCTACCTGGACGATATTCTCCAGGGAATATTCGATAAAGCGCAGGGGTTGCATGGTGACATGCAGCCGTGGATGTTCAATCGGCGCATCGCCCCCACGGTGGCGCGGGGTCAGAAAATCCAGACGAAAATCGGGTTCCTTCGGGTTAAGGTAGGTGGCGCCCGCCTTGCCCGCGAGGCCGGAAACAGGCAAAAAGCCCATCTCGAGCGATTCGAGGGGGCGATGCGCATCGACCTCGATATTGCTCGGCAGTGCGATGGACACGCTTTTTCCCGCATGGGCAAAATCCACGTCCTGCGTCCGTGACGCGTCGCCCCAACTGACCCCCAGCAAATTGCCGTAAGCAAGGAAAGCATGGGTGCCCACCAGCACCCCGCCCGCCTTGAAGAAACCATGGTCGAGCAGACGGCGAATCACACGAAAATGGCGTGCCATCAAAGGCTGGCAGCCCAACGCAATGGCCGAACGGGCGAGTGCACGCAACGCATCCGCACCCGGCGTACGGGCGCGCAGTTCGACCAGCCTGCGAACTTCCGGGGTATCCGGGGCCACGTAGACTTGACGCGACACCCCAGCCAAATCGGTGTACTGGAAATACCAGTACACCCGCCCCTTGACCGTCTTTTGTGCGAAAGACCCGGCAAGATTAGCCACCGAACGTGACAACTCCGCCGCGCTGGCGGCATCAAAGAGCTGTGCGTAGGCCGTTTGTGCTGAAAGGGAAAGCTCGGTAAACCGTTGCATCGCTGGTTATACTAATTTAACTTTTAGTTAGTATAACTTGCTCAGATCAGTCGTACCAACTCCGAATAGGGTGCGAGCGCTGAATCGGCGGTGAGCAGTTGGGCCGGCATCAGCAAAGCCTGTGCGATCAACAGGCGATCAAACGGATCACGGTGGTGCAGCGGCAAATGGGCGACCTGCGCGCCATGCGCTGCGCTGACGGGCAGTTCAACAAAGCCGGTGTCCCTTGCTGCCTGCGCGATGTCTTCTGGCGAGTAATTGAAATCAATCTTTCCCAGGGCCGTCTTGATTGCAATCTCCCAAATACTGGCGGCGCTGAAATAGACCGTGGTTTCGGGTGCCTCAATCTGCGCAACAACATCCTGCGGCAAGCATTGGGGCGCATCCAGCGCCCACAGCAGAATAGGGGTATCGAGCAGAACAACCACTTAGCGCCCCTCGAACCTGGCCAGCTCGTCGTCCGTCAACGGCGCGTCGAAATCATCCGGGACATTGAGCTTGCCTTTGAGCAGGCCAAGCCGACGCTTTTTTGGCGGGACCTCAAGCGGCACCAAACGGGCGATCGGCTTGCCCGCTTTCGCGATCACGATTTCCTCACCCATCGCCACCTGCTCCAGCAGGCGCGAGAGATGGGTTTTCGCCTCATGGATGTTGATGGTTTGCATGGCGCCCTCCTAAACTTAACTAGACTAAGTCTACCAGAGGTGATTCGTTCGGTTTGGATAAAAAATAATCCAGTTAAATCCAGTTATCGGCCATCTTTCTGGCGGCGCTGCATGCTTTATCCCGGATTATTCATTAGGGCGCGAGATGCTTTGGGTAGGATGCACACTCCTTGCTGTTGTAGGAGGCCCGCCCCCGGGCCGAAGCCGTGGCGGTTGCAGCGGTGCGAAATTCGGGGCGAGGACGCCCCATCGTCTAATGAACAATCTCGGTTTATCCCAGCGTCGCCACCATCTCGATTCTGGGCGCGACCGAACGCACGACTTTCTGAATGCCGTGCCCCGGGTTGGTCTGACGTTGTGAAACGAGCAGCCCCATTTTTTCAAGCAGTCCGACATCCTTGGTGATCGCTGAACGGTTGCGATGCAGCCGATGGGACAACTCGTTAATCGTCCTGGGCTCGTGCATCACCTCAAGCATCAAACGGCGGCGCGCTTCCGAAAGCACAGTAAACATCCGCCGCGGGTCTTCGAACGAGAGCGTCACCTTGCCTTCGAACGCTTCGCCTCGACCCTCCCACAACAGCAATCCCCCACTGCAATCCCCCCAGTGGGAGGGGCGCCCTCGCCCCGAATTTCGCACCGTTCAGCATGCCTTCGGTGCGACGACGATTGAATTTATCGTATCTCATTATTGACAAAATTGCTTTATTGAACATAATGAGAAACATTATGCCGGCCCGCCCTCCCCTTATCGCAAGCACTGCTGCCAAAAAACTCGGCGCACTGGGTCAGCAGATTCGTGCGCATCGCAAGTCGCTGCGCATCAGCGCCACCGCGGCGGCGGAAGCGGCGGGCATGTCGCGGGTGACGTTGCACAGGATCGAGAACGGTGAGCCTTCGGTCACCATGGGTGCATACCTCAATGCAATGGCCGCCCTGGGGCTGGACTTCGGTATCACCCGTCCACCCGACCAAGCCACCGAAACGACAGATGATGACCGGCAAGGATGGATTCCTGCACGCATCCGACTTGCAGACTACCCGCAACTCAAACAACTCGCCTGGCAGGTACACGGTACCGATGAATTGACGCCGGGCGAGGCACTGAGCATTTACGAACGCAACTGGCGCCATGTGGACGTGCAGGCCATGGCGCCCCGGGAGCGGCATCTGGTCGATGCGCTCCGCAGCGCGCTCGGGGAGCATGGTGGCGATGTTTGAACGGCCGCACCACCAGCGAATTGCTCAGGCGCTGCGCGCACTCGACGGCTCCCTGCTGCGGGAAAACAACTGCCTGTTTGGCGGTGGCACGGCCATCGCGCTGCGGTATGGTGAATACCGCGAGTCGGTTGACATCGATTTTCTGGTGTCGGATGTCGGCAGCTATCGCACTCTGCGCCAATTGCTGACCGGCTTGAACGGCATTGCTGCGATCCTGCGCGACGATGCCGAGCCTATCACGCAAGCCCGCGAGGTGCGGGCCGACCAGTACGGTATACGAACGATGTTGCGGGTGGCGGATCAGCCGATCAAATTTGAAATCGTCCTTGAAGGCCGCATCGAACTGTCCGCCCCGGCTTCCAGCGACGAAGTCTGCGGCATCGCGACGCTGACGCCGCAGGACATGGCGGCGAGCAAGCTGCTCGCCAATTCGGATCGCTGGGGCGACGATGGCGTATTCAATCGAGACCTGATCGATCTGGCCATGATGAAACCATCACTGGCCTTGCTGCGACACGCGATGGAAAAGGCTGAAGGCGCCTATTGGGTATTCCGGAGCATCGTGACCGCTGATTCCGGGCTATCGTGACCGGTCATTCCGGCGCATCGTGACCGCTGATACCGGGCGACCGTGACCGATTTCGGGCGGCTTCCGGAATCGGCGGTCACGATGCCGGAATGGTGTCGTACAGAGCAGTAATGGTGTTACGCATAGAGCAACCGAGCCGGTACGCTTTCCAGCTTTTTGTCTGGAGACAGCGTGCCCGCACCAAGG
>JBAQND010000034.1:0-4450 GCA_049303455.1 Thiobacillus sp. | reverse complement strand
TCCTTGCTCGCCGCTACCGCTCTTTCGCGATTAATTGGGAATCGCTGGTTGCTTGTTCCAATGTTCATGATCCTGGCATTCAGCCCATTCGCTTGGGCAATTGAAAATGCTCGGGTTATTCGCGAACCGCTCTATACAAGCATGTCGATAACCCTATTCATTTTTGTGGCGCTGTTTTTCCGAAAACCGTCCAGAATCTTTCTCGGTCTGATTATAGGATTATTGGCTGCAATTTATTGGCTGACTCGTGAGGAGGGCATTTGGTTAATGCCGGCCCTGGCTGTTCTATTCCTGCCCTGGCTTTTCAATGAATACAAAATCCTGAAAAGTAAAACCCTACCCAATCAATTGATAACCAGGCTTAAGGACTTCTTTTTGCCGCTGGTCAGTATTACCGCCCCGTTTGTCCTTGTGCTCCTGATCGTCGCCACATTGAACTACGCTGTATATGGCGTTTTTCGCAATAACGACTTCCGCCCCGGGACATCTTTCACCGAAGCCTACGGTGCACTTTCTCGCATTCAGCACGACGTCTGGAAGCGTTACGTGATTTTTCCATTTGACGCTCGTCAGCGGGCCTACATGGTTAGCCCCGCAGCGCGGGAACTGCAGTCGTATTTCGAAGGCGCACCAGGGAAATCATGGTCCAAAGCTAGCCAACACTATCCTTACCCATGGGGCTGCGCGGATACGCCGAATAACTGCAATGATGAAATTCTCTCCGGTTGGTTCGTCTGGGCTCTTCGGGACGCGGTTGAAAAAGCTGGGCACTATAGTTCGGCCCATGCTGCAGATGCCTATTACGAGCGTCTTGCCGATGAGATCAATGATGCATGCGAAAACAATGCCATTCCATGTCACGCAGCTCGTAACAACATGACCCCTGTGTGGAGACATCATTATTTGGCTGATTCGGTATCAGCAAGCTGGGACGTTCTGAAAACCCTCATGCTGTTTCCTGGACATCCAATCGGTATTCCGGACAGTCGGCTCACGCGGGAGCACCGCGTTGCTTTCGAAAGCGTGATTAACAGCCATGTCAGCGGACACACGACGATTGAAGCTGCGACTTCTGGGTCGATCAGTAAGCAAGACGTGATGCGCAAGAGCGTTTCCGAGTCGATTGCCAAGCTCTATGCCATAGCCTCGCCGTCTATGTTTGTCCTGGCATTGGTTGGCTACTTGTTCCTGCTGGTTGCTTGGCTCAAGGTAAGGGCGGCTGACATTCCCACATATTCGATCATTCTCTTGACGGCATTATTGGCCGCGATTTCGTCGCGTGTTGGTTTGCTCGGATTTCTTGAGGCCACCTCAATCCCCAGCAACAACCTACTCTACCTATCCCCAGCGATACCCTTTTATCTCCTGTTCATTGCGGCAAGTCTTGGTCTCTGCCTCGAAACCATCCGGAATATGGCTTCAAACCGGAAGCGCAAGCCAGCTTGATTGGCCAGATCAGGACCCTGTTGCCTGGCCAGAAGTTGGTTGATACCCTCCTCAGGCTTTCTTCCATGTACGCTGTAGCCAATCAACTAAAGCAAGCCGGGATGTTTGAATGAATCCTCACGCAGCACAACCCTCATCCCTGGTCGCGATGTTGAATAGCCTTTGGGGCAATCGTGAACTGATTGCCCAGATGACCCGACGAGAAGTCGTTGGGCGCTACAAGGGTTCGGTCATGGGGCTGTTGTGGTCTTTTCTGAACCCGCTATTCATGCTGGTGGTGTATTCCTTTGTGTTTTCCGTTGTCTTCAAGGCACGCTGGTCAGGCGGTGGCGAATCTCAAACCCAGTTCGCGGTGATATTGTTTGCGGGGATGACCGTTCACGCCTTGTTTGCCGAGGTGCTCAACCGTGCGCCGTCCATCATTCTTGGCAACGTCAATTACGTGAAGAAGGTGGTTTTTCCGCTGGAAATTCTTGCTGTTGTCAGCCTGGGCGCAGCTTTGTTTCATGCGCTGGTCAGCTTGCTGGTCTTGCTTGTAGCATTTGCCATGCTGAACGGGTTTATTCGCTGGACTGCCATTTTCGTGCCCTTGGTGCTGCTGCCGCTGATGCTTCTGAGCCTTGGCTTTGGCTGGATATTGTCATCTCTGGGGGTGTTCGTCCGTGATATCGGGCAGCTCATCGGTGTTTTCACTACCGCGCTGCTGTTCCTTTCCCCGGTTTTTTTCCCCGTCGGCGCGTTGCCCGAGTCATTCCAGCCGTGGCTGAATTTGAACCCGTTGACATTCATTATTGAGCAAACGCGCGAAGTATTGATCTGGGGTCATTTGCCTGACTGGAAAGGGTTAATGTTTTACCTCGCCGGGACGAGTATTTTCGCCTGGCTTGGCTTTTTCTGGTTCCAAAAAACGAGAAAAGGCTTTGCTGATGTTCTCTGAAGTGCTCAATGGGATGACGTAATTTATGAGCAACAAATGTTCACGATATTTTTTTGCCCCTGCCGCGTTGTTCTTTGCCGCTTTGCTATCCGGTCAAGGTTCGCCCACCCATTAGCCGGCTGCGGTCAAGCGCGAAGCGATGGGATGAGGTTTCTGTAAAGAGTTCTGGCAGGTACGGTAAGAATCCGAGCCTAGTGCTATCGTGGCAATCTCGTTTCATTGCTCACATGCGGCTGTAGTGATGGATGTCCACTGAAAGCGCCAGTTTCTTGACTGCGGACGGATTGCATCCTGACGCCAATCACCTCTGGCTGACCTGCTACAGATTCCCCAGCGTAAATAGAGTGAAGAGTTGAGTGTTCTTCTTCTTGCCCCCGATGCGCAGTTCAGCGAGTGCCAGTCTTGTGTACGCACCGGCTTCGCCGTCAACAAGCGATCTATCGCATGCCACATCGGCTCAACCTTGCTCATCTGAACGTGGCAAGAAAGGCCTGCATCAAGATTACGCGTCTGCCTGCGGGTACATTCGATCAACTTTGTGTCGTGTTGTTTGGATTCGGCGTATGGCATTGCGGTGCGAAAGCCTTGACGGGCCGCGATCTAAAGTGGGAGCGTAATGCCCGCTGCCTGTTTGGTTTCGCGCCTCCAATTGATTTTCTCTATGGGTTACAACATGCGCCGCCAAGACAAAATGCTGGCCGGGATAGATAAAACGGGCCTGGGTCTGGAGGTCGGTCCTGGCTACAACCCCATATTACCCAAGCATGCGGGCTGGAATGTACTGAGTGTCGATCATGCTGATCAGGCCGCGTTGATCGAGAAATACCGCCAGCTTGGTGTCGATACCGCCAGCATCGAACCGGTCGATATAGTTTGGTGTGACGGTGCCCTGCACGAGGCGGTGCCGGAGAGCTTGCTGGGCCAGTTCGATTTTTGTTTGGCAAGTCATGTCATTGAGCATATTCCCAATCCTATCGCTTTTTTCCAATCGATGGCACGTGTGCTGAAGCCGGGTGGGGTGCTATCTCTGGCGGTCCCGGACAAACGATACACCTTCGATTTCTTTCAGCCAGCCACCTCGACTGCTGACTGGCTACATGCCTGGAAGCGCGGTGCGACTGTGCATAGCCGGCGCGCCATTTTTCAGCACATCGCATATACCGCGCATCTGCACGGCGCTATCACCTGGAGCCGGTTTTACCGTTCGTCGCCGTTGACGTTGTTCACGCCTGACTTACGCGCTGCGTTCAACGCCTTTGAGCACATGAGTGAGGAGGCGGGTTCGCCCTATATCGACTGCCACGCTTGGCACTTCACGCCCGCGAGCTTTGCCTTGATCGTGCTGGAGTTATCGTTTCTCGGGCTTATTCCAATGACCGTGAAGGCGGATTTCCCCACGAAGGGTTGCGAGTTTTATATCTCGTTCATCAATGTGCCGCCACAGGCGCAGTGCGAAGCGGACTTGACGCAACAGCGGTTGCGCCTGCTGGAAAGAGTGGTACGCGAACAAGCCGGTCAGTGGCGTGCACTGAGTCCATGGTCGCTCAGGTTGCCGAGCGGCATAGTTGCCGTCGCGCGACGGCTCTATCGGAAAGTACGGGGCGGATGAAAGCACTCTATTCACTTCCCCTGCTCTCAGGAGCGGCGTTGGGGTAATGCTTTTTGATTACGACTCAGCGCAAACGGTAGCTTCGATCCACCCACCATCTCCAGCTTACGCATACCCTCCATACCGATGCATCGGCGTCAGCACGATGTCCTCGTGATAGTGATCGTGCAACGCATCAAGCAGCTTCGCGTGGATGCCGCCGAAGCCGCCGTTGCTCATCATCAGCACGTGGTCGCCGGGGCGGGCGTCCGTCACCAGCTGGCTCACCAGACTGTCGAGGTCGTCGAACACGCGTGCCTTGTCGCCCAGCGGAGCGAGGGCCTCGGCGGCGTCCCAGCCGAGGTTGGCGCCGTAGCAGTAGACGAGGTCGGCAAAGGCGAGGCTGTCGGGCAGCGCGGCTTTCATGACGCCGAGCTTCATGGTGTTGGAGCGCGGCTCCAGCACGGCGAGGATGCGCG
>JBAQND010000033.1:0-8693 GCA_049303455.1 Thiobacillus sp. | reverse complement strand
GCAGCGACGAACAGGATGCTGGCCGCGATGCCCAGCAGCGGCGACTGAATGCGTCTGCCGGGAGGTTTGATCGAGGTGTGTTTCATCATCTGCCGAGTTTTCAATGATGGAGACGACTCATTCCTGGTCAAGGCGCGGAGACCCGCAAGGGGCCACGGCTGGTCATTTCGTCGCAAACGCGCATAGGCTCAGCGTAGACCAGAACCTGCCTGAATGCGGCTTGGCTGCCTTCGCCAAGCATAGCGAGGGGCAGGGGAGGCGGCCGCATTGTGCCGCTTCCCCTCCCCCCGGAAACGGGCCTCAGGCGCTCCGCTGAGCACGACGATTGGCATACCAATACGCTTTAAAATAACACGGCAACGTACTGCTTAGCAAAGGTTTTTTTATTCGTTAGCCCATCCCGGGTGATGCGCCTGATCTGCGACACGAAGAACACCGATGGCCATCAGGACGAATGACCTACATTCATATTCATTATTCATATAGTCAACACTGACGCCCGGTCGTCTGAATTCGCCAGGCGCCCCGGGCAGAGGACAAGGCTTGGAGAAAACAAGGCTTGGAGAAACATTCGATGAAAACGATGACCAGTGTGCTGATCACCGGTGCCAACCGCGGGCTGGGTCTGGAATGGGCTCGGCAGTATGCCGAGGCCGGGTGGGGAGTGCTTGCCACGTGCCGCCGCCCCGAGGAGGCCGGCGACCTCAAGGCGCTGGCCGGCCGCCATCCGCGTCTGAGCGTGCATCGGCTCGACGTGACCGACAGCGAGCAGCTGCGCACCCTGCAGCTCGATCTGGAGGAAGCCCGGATCGACGTGCTGCTCAACAATGCCGGCGTGTATCTGGACAAGTTCATGGGGGCGCTCGGCGGGATCGACTACGAGGTGTGGCAGCGCAGCTTCGCCGTCAACACCCTCGGCGCGGTGCGGGTAAGCGAGGCATTCATCGAGCAGGTGGCACGCAGCGAAAAAAAACGGGTGGTGACGATCAGCAGCCACATGGGCGCCATCGCCGAAATCGCAGCCCCCGGCAGCTACGCCTACCGATCCAGCAAGGCGGCCGTGAACGCCGCCATGAAAGGGCTCTCGCATGCGTTCGCGCAACGCGGCATCGGCGTTTTGCTGCTGCATCCGGGCTGGGTGAAAACCCGCATGGGCGGCCCCGGCGCGACGCTCACGCCCGAGCAGAGCGTCCACGGCATGCGCGCCCTGGTGGAGCACTTCAGCCCGGCGATGAACGGCCGCTTTTTCCGCCATGACGGCAGCGAAATTCCATGGTGAAGGCATCCGCGATTCATTGGCATATGCCACTCAAGCCAGGTTTCTGCAGACCATCCGTCTCATGCCCGGAAGGCAGCGTCGCATCCGGGTCAACCAGCCAGGCGGCCAGATCCTCCAGCACAACCCTGGCCCCAAGGTCGCGGGTGAGCATGTGGTAGCCATTGGGATAGACGGCCACTCGAGCCGAGGCGGGCAGGGCGGCGAGCATGCGGCAGGTGGGGCGCTGCGGGATGATCTCGTCACGCTTCCCATAAAGAACCAGGGCTGGCGTCGTCAGCCGGGGCGCGGCAGCGAGCGCGCGGTCCATCAAGTTGCTCAAGCCCCAAAGCGCGTCCACCCGAGTCTCCCCGAGCACCATGGGGTCCTGGCCCAGTGCACGCAGCATCGCCTCGTTGTCGGAGGCGATGATGCCCAGCCCGCGTCCGGAGAGCCGCAATCCGGGCGCGCTGTGCGCCAGCAGCCACAGCGCGGCGCGCTGCAGCGGGTTCATGGTCGCCCGGCCCCACACCGCTGGCGCCACCAGCACCGTCCCGTCGAACGCCGCGGGCGTTTCGGCGAGGATGCTCATGGCCACCGCGCCGCCCATGCTCTCCCCCAGCAGATAGAGTGGCCGACCGGGGTGCGCCTGGCGCAGCAGTGCCGCCACCGTCCTGGCATCGTCCATGAGCGCCGCCGAGCCGGGCCAGATGCCCCGCTGGGCGGTGGCGCCGAAGCCGCGCTGGTCATAGGCATAGGTGGCAAAGCCCTTGGCGGCAAGGAAGGGCCCCACCTCGGCGAAGGCCTGCCTGTAGTCGTTGAACCCATGCAGGGCAAGCACGATTGCGCGTGGCGCGCCTTGCGGCCGCCAGGTGCTCAGGGGCAGCTTTGCGCCGTCTGCGGCGATCACGTGGTCAGCCTCCAGGCGCGGAGCAGATAGGCGTTCCCCGCGCTGTTGCACCAGGGGCGTGGCGCAGCCGGCCAACAACGTCAGGCACACCAGCATGGAATAGAGCCTGACGTTCACTTGGCCGTCTCCTGCACCTTGGCTGTGTTTGGTGTGACTAAGCTGGCTGTCCGAAACCAGCCCCAGGCGATGGTCAGACGACGCTGTCCTAGCGGGTCCGGGCGGATTTCACGAACTCGAGCGAAGCCTGAAACAGATCGAGATCCTTCTCGTACTCCGCCGCATCGGCGCGGTCGATCTGCACCCATTCCCGGGTGCTGGCCATCCCGCCGGGCTGAAACGGGACGACGTCGCCCCTCGAGAACTGCAGTTCGGTCGCGGTGGCGGCGGGCAGGCGCAGTCCGACGCCGCGACCGCTGATGCAGGCGAACATTTTGTCGCTGACGAAGTAGGCATCGAGGCCGCTGATTTTTCTTGCGCTGACGCCAGGGAGTTTGAGAAGCAGGGCGTCGATCAGTGCCTTGCGACTGGATTCGGGTGTATCCAAGGGGGGATCCGCCAAGCTGTCATTGAACAAAGAGATTGAATCATAGTGGCAAAGTCCGGTACGACGCATCTATTATTCCCGCGCATCCTCCGGCTTGAGCGTGCCCCGCTTGTGTATGACGACCCATCCTGCGCCTCCAGTCGGCAGTTTTCAAACCGAATCTGTCGCGGCCACGTCCAAAGTAAGTTCATCACGCCCCGCAACCGTACGACAGCGCACGGACGCTTCGGCGATCACCGGATACGCTGGGTGTTCAATCTGTACGGATCACGTTTCAGGTTTCTCTCCGCATGAGCAGCCCGCTTTCCTGGCAACCATTCAATCAAGGCGCATTTTCCATGAGCATACTTTCTTCCAGCAGCATTTCCGGCGACAAGGTCGTCAACCGTAATGGCGAAAGCCTCGGCGAAATCAAGGATCTGAAGATTGATCTTGAAAGCGGGCACGTGGCTTACGCGGTGCTTGAGTTCGGCGGCTTTCTTGGCATGGGAAGCAAACTGTTTGCCGTGCCGCTGTCGGCCTTGCAGCTTGATTCTCCCAATCACCAGTTCATCTTCGATCAGAGCAAGGAAAAACTGGAAAACGCGCCGGGATTCGACAAGGACAATTGGCCCAATTTTGCTGATCGCATGTGGGGCTCGGACATCCATGCGTACTACGGTGTTACACCTTATGGGACTGAGCGTCCCTGGCCGCACTGATCCGACAGACCCGTCATCGAGGCGCAATTCATGCAAGATCCAAGCACCTGGGGTTTCTGTATCCACTGCAAGTGGTGGCAGATCGAACCCGACGCAGCACTCATGAATGATACGAAGGGCCTCTGTATCGACCAAAAACTCCAGCCGTACTTGCTGCGAGTGTCGGGCGATAGCGGCTGCAATCTGTTTGTCGATGGCGTTCCTGCGCGTGCCGCCGGCTCCGGCGACAGTCCGCCTACCGCCAAGCCAGTGCGTTGATTTGGCGCTACCTACGTGACGCGGGGCAGTGCCCGAGCGCATTCACAGCCACTCCAGATCGAAATACAGCATGCGCCCTCGACGCGTTTTAGCGGGACTGGCCATCATCCTCTCAGTGGTTGCCCTGCCGGTCCTGGTGCTGGCCACAACCAGCAACTGGAACTGGCTGCGCGGGCCGCTCAGCCGCTATGTTCAGGACACCACCGGTCGCACCTTGCTGCTGCAAGGCGACCTGAAGGTGCACCCGGGATGGCCGCACACGCGGATACATGCAGCAGGCGTGGCGGCTGGAGCAGGCCGACGATAAAGGCCTGCTCTCGGGCGAGCACTTCAGCGTGGACGGAACGCTCAAAGCTCGGGGGTTCTCGTTCGCTCGACAGCCAGCGCTGAAATCGACAGCGCAGCATCCATCGGCAGCATCCATCGGTAGATGTCAATAACTGCCGATGGATCGGAACGGGCGTGCTCAACACGCCCAAACCGTCATCCTTGGGCAAAGGGCACCTCAAGTCCCCAGGGCTCTGATGCACCGAAAGCATTCCCCACCGGACATGCCCAAATCCGGCGGCGCGGACACCGAAACAAGAATTTCCGTCGGCAACTTACCAATTAATAGCATATCAATAACACACAAGCATACTATACTGAACGTTCGTTAAGTTTATCGTTTAGAGCCTGTCCATGGGTAGTCAGATGATTAAAGGCATCCCCAAAAGGAAAACGCGGGAAGAGATTCTTGAGCTATCGGCGCCTCTATTTGCCCAGCACGGCTATGACGGCGTTTCGATGCGCGATGTCGCTGCCGTCGTCGGCCTCACCCAAGCGGCGCTTTACTACTACTTCTCCGGCAAGGATCAGCTCTATCTGGATGCGGTCGGCTATGCCTTTGAAGAAAAGATAGGGCCTTTGAAGGCCCTTCTTGACGGCGGAGGAAATCCTTGGGACCGGCTTGAATCCTTCGTTGTCCAGTTCGCGCGCATGCTCGCCAAGGAAGAGAACTTTAGACGCCTGATTCAGTGGGTATTGCTGGACAGCGATGAGCAGCGCCTGCAAAGCCTGGCCGATCAAGTCTTTCGAGACCTGTTCAACGCACTGCGCAATCTCGCCGGTGAGGTCGCTCCGGGCCATGACCCCCAGCCGCTTGTCATTTCAGTGATCGGTCTGGTGATCTATCCTTTTGAAACCCGGTCGGTGCGACGTTTCCTGCCGGGCTACCAGCTACAACATGAAGACCCCAAGGCCATTGCGCGGCATGTCGTCGGCTTGATGCGCAACGGTCTTGGCATCAACAACGAGGAAAAATCACAACAACGCCCGGCCCAGGGCAAACGTGGGGAGCAGACGTCCCTGCTCCATGACTGCAAGGAGAAGAAATGATGAAACTGAAAACATGGTTGATCCTGTCGGCATTGGTGGTGGGCGCAATTGCGCAGGCTGCGGAAGAACCCGCGGCAAAGACGGGCGAGACGGCCGAGGTGCCCATGCTGCAGAAAGCGGAGGAAGCGGCGAAGAAAGCGGCCGAGGAAGCCAGGGAAGCGACGCAGAAGGCCGCAGAGGCCGCCAAGCTGGCTGCAGAGAAGGCTGAACAAGCCGTCAGTGAAGCCTCGCAGACAGCCGCCGAAGCAGCCCATCAGGCCGCGCGAGATGCTGATGAAGCTGCCAAATTGGCAGTCCGCAAGACGGCACAAGCCACCCGCAAAGCAACCACAGCGACCAAGCAGGCCGCACAGAAGGCCGAGGAAGCCGCTAAAAATGCCGCCGTAGCTACTAAGCAGGCCGCACAGAAGGCCGGGGAAGCGGCGAAAAAGGCGGCCAGATCAGGCAAAGAGGCTGCGCAAAAAGCGGCCGAAGCCGCCAGAGACGCCGCGCAGAAAGCCATGCAAGCCACCCGAGAGGCTGCCGACAAAGCGCTTGAGGTAACCAAGGAAACGGTCAAGGACGTCAAAGATGACGTGACGAAGTAATCCTTGGCGGGCGGACTGCTTCGAACGGGCCAAGCCGCCGTGAGCGTGCTCACCAACCTGAAAAATTGTTACACCGATATTTTTTCTTAATCACTGATGGAGGTTTTCCATGTCTGAATCCAACAAGTCCGATTCTGGTTCTATGACCAAAGAAAAACTGATAGCCGACATGAAGCGGATTGTTGCCGATGCCGATGCGCTTTTGCAGGCCACCACCGACCAGACCAGCGAGAAGATCGCCGGCTTGCGCACCCGCCTTCAGGACAACCTGAAGACGGCACGGAACCGGCTGGCCGAGGCTGAAACGACGCTGGTCGACAAAACCGCGCAAGCCACCCGGGACGCGCTGCAAAAAATCTCGGACGCGGCCAATCAAGCAGCGGAAGCCGCCAGCGATGCGGCGCAGAAGGCCGAGGAATCGGTCAAATATGCGGCCGAGTCCGGTAAAGAAGCGGCCCAGCATGCGGCAGAAGTCGCCAGGGATGCTGCCAACAAGGCTCTGGATGCAATAACGGAAATGGCCCGGAAGGCCAGGGACGCCATCAGCAAGTAGTTTTGGGCCATGCTGAACAAGTCCCCAGCGTGTGCCCGCATCCCCGCAACGGCGGTCTGCGGCGTTGCAAATCCTCGTCATGGCTTGGGCTATGGCTGTGGTTTGCGCCTTGCACCCCGTCGCCAATGCGGAGCGCGCAGCCCATCGCCAGAACTTATTGAGCCATGACTTACGCAAAACAGGCCCAGGCAAGCCGCCTGCCACAAAGGCATGTACCGTTGTGGCATCCCTATTTTGCGTAAGTCCTACAAGCTCCAAATCTCTTCCATGAGGGGAAAAATGGCAATGCACAACGATCAACGCGCAGCAGATTTGCGCTGGCATCTGGAAGATATCGATTTCTCTTCCATCGACACCGCACGCATGCGCGTGCGCGACGACATCTTTCTTCTGGTGTGCAGCGCCTCGTTCGTCGAAAGCGGCGCAGAAACTTACGCTCATAACCTGGTGGACTATTTCACGGGCGATACGGAGGTCGGAGAATGGCTGAACGAGCACTGGAAAGTCGAGGAACTGCAGCATGGCCGCGCGCTGAAAACCTATGTGCAGCATGTCTGGCCTGAGTTCGACTGGGACAGCGCCTATGCCGCCTTTTTCGCCGAATACGCCAAACTATGCACCTGCGACGAACTGGAACCGACACGGGGTCAGGAGTTGGTGGCGCGCTGCATCGTCGAAATGGGCACGACCACCTATTATCAGACGCTCAATGCCGTGCTCGATGAGCCCGTGCTGCGGGATATCACCTGGCGAATCCGCACCGACGAGGTGCAGCATTACAAGCATTTCTACAACTATTTTCTCAAGTATCAGCAGCGGGAAAATCTGCGTCGGCCGCATGTAATCGCCACACTTTGGCGTCGCGTGGCGGAACTGCGCAAGAGCGACGCCGACATCGCGCTGCGGCATGCCGCGGCCTGGCGCTTTCGGGGGTGCGGTCAAGCACCGGCGTATGCTGCCATCCACAAGCAGGTGTACGAACTGATGGGCGCACAGTACCCCATGGATATGGTTGTGCGCATGGCGCTGAAACCTTTGCAATTGAACGCTCGGCTGCAGCGCTGGGCAGAGCGTCCAATCGCTGCGGTGGCACGACGGGTCTTGCTGCGTTGAACGAGCCAGTTTGCGGCCCGGAAAGCGCGGCCTTGGTCACCCGGGAGACAGCCAGCAGGGTCTCTGGGCGAGATGGCAGCGATAGCAGCGATGGCGTGCAAGGCCAAAGGCAACGGCATCGAATTGCCACTGGCGAACGGCTATGGAAGTCGTCGGCTGCAAATGGACCCCCAACGGTCCATTTTTTACCGTATTTTTGCCCCATAGCTCAGCTATGGGGCAAAAATACGGTAAAAATGTTCTCGCTGGGCCCCGTTTTCGCTATCGACGCTCCAAGTCCGGCGGCCTCCTATTGCTATTGCAGTGTTCGACGCTATGCGGCACATGAAACCGCGCCTTTGGGCGCAGTCGGCGTTGCCAATCCTCGCGATAGCTACGGCTATCGCTGCGGTCTGCGCCTTGCCCTGCGCCAAAACGCATCGCTTTGACTGGTGCCGCCAAGCATCGAAAACTGCACTGACGCAGCCGCGTCTGCGGTGGGCAATTTGTCAGTTGTGAAATCCGGTTGTTCAATTCACCCCTTCAAGAGGAGCACCATCATGCAAAACGAAACCGGCCATCCTATGGGTGGCGATAACGATGCCGCCCTGCTCGAAGCCGAAATGCGCAACGCCGCAGCGCATCCCCAAGGCAAGGGCGCCTGATGCTGTGGCAGGCCCTGATCGCCGCGCGCGACCTGGCGCGCTTGCACAACATCGCCTCGATCCTGATCCGCTACGGCTTCGGCGACATGGTGCGCCGGATGGGGCTGGCCAACCTGCTGGAGCGGACCGGGCGGGCGCTGCACTGGAACGAAGCGCAGGAACTGGCGCATCTTGAACCGCCCGCGCGGGTGCGCCGGGCGCTGGAAGAATTGGGGCCAACTTTCGTCAAGCTCGGCCAGATGCTTGCCACCCGCATTGATCTGTTCGAACCGGAATGGATCACCGAATTCGGCAAGCTGCAGGACAGCACGCCCGCCGCGCCCTGGGCCGACATCCATCAGCAACTTTGCGAAGACCTGGGCGCGCCGCCCGAGGCGGTATTCGCCGCCTTCGATCCCGAGCCGCTGGCCGCGGCCTCCATCGCACAGGTACACCGCGCCCGTCTCGAAGACGGCAGTGAGGTGGTGGTCAAGGTACGCCGGCCCGGCATCCGGCCGGTCATCGAGGCCGACTTGCGCTGGCTCGCCAGGCTGGCGGAGCTCGCTGAGGGGGAAAATCAGGAACTGCGCGCCTTTCGCCCGCAGGAAATGGTACGCCAGTTCGCCCAGTCGCTGCGCCGCGAACTCGATTTCGCTGGCGAATGCCGCAATGCCGAGCTCATCGCGAAGAATTTTTCCGGCTATAGCGACCAGGGCAAGCCCAACGCAGACGCCCCCGCCGAAGCGGCGCCCGAGCCGCCGCCGATGCCCGC
>JBAQND010000032.1:0-8740 GCA_049303455.1 Thiobacillus sp. | reverse complement strand
CGGCAGCCGCCACAATGCGGCCATGTTGAGGGATTCGTGGAAGGTGCCCTGATTGGCCGCGCCCTCGCCGAAGAAACAGATGACCGCTTCCGGAAGCCTGCGCAACATGATCCCGTAGCCAATGCCGATGGCGATCGGGAAGGTTTCGCCGACGATCGCATAACCGCCCATGAATCGCCTTTCGCGGTCGAACAGATGCATGGAGCCGCCCATTCCCTTGCTGCACCCGTCGCGGCGGCCATACAGTTCTGCCATCACCCGCCCGGGCGGCACGCCTTTCACCAGCGCATGCACATGCTCGCGATAGGTGCTGACCACGTAGTCGGAAGGCTCAGCCGCGTGCAGCACGCCGACCGCCACCGCCTCTTCCCCCGAATACAGATGCAGAAGGCCGCCGAACTCGCCCTCGCTGTAGGCCTGCCCTGCCCGTTCCTCGAAACGCCTGGCAAGCAGCAGATCGCGCACCATGCCGCGCACTTGTTCGCGTTCCATTCTTCAGCCCCGGTTGGATGCGGCTGGCGCATGTGCGTCTGCGACCGCCACGACATCACCTTCCTCCGCCAACACGACGAAGGCTCTCGTTCCAGTCTAGACATCCGGCGGCCGAATGCGCGGTTCAACGGCGTCCGTCATCGAACCGGGTTAGCCTTGCCGTATCCCCCATACGGCTGTGGGTCTGCGCCTGGCCTGGCGAAAAAATCCATCTGTTTCATTTGTGCCGCTATTTCCGGTTCGCAACACTGGATGGTCAATGCCGCAAAAGATACGCCATGCTTTTCAACGCTTTTCCCGTCGCATACGTGAAGAAAATGAGGCTGGCCATGCGCCGAAAATATGTCTGGTTGTTCCTGCCACGCTTCAGATGGAAAAAAATTGATCATCACAAGGTCCGGTCATCGGCCTTATGTGAAGCTTCACATAAGGCCGAACAGCAGCCCAAACTTCAGAACGTGATCGGTCCCCCGTTCCCGCAGATCCTCCACCTCGGCCACCCCGTCGAAGCTACCCCCCGCACCAAGAAGGCCGCTCGACGACGTCATCGAGCCTGGGTAGGCGCGTCCGCTCCGGCAAGCCTCTGCGTTGTTCTATATTGATCATGGAATGTGCGATTGCCGGCCTGCCCGGCAATCGAATGAAAAAGGAATTCCGCAATGGCGAGCATTGATGCACTGAAGCAGAAGGGGCAGTCGATTTGGCTGGACAACATCGACCGCCGGCTGCTGGTCGGCGACGGGCTGCAGCAGATTGCCCGCCTGGGGGTCTGCGGGGTGACCAGCAACCCCACCCTGTTCAAGGAAGCCCTGCAAGCGAGCGATGCTTACGATGAGGCGATCCGCGACCTGCTGCAGACCAACCCCGACATAAAAACGGAGGCCATCTACGAATGGCTGATTGTTCGCGACATACAAATGGCCGCGGACCAGCTCTTCTGGGTATACGAGCAGAGCAATGGCCTGGACGGCTACGTGAGCCTGGAAGTCTCGCCCCACCTGGCCAACGACACCGAGTCCACCCTGAACGAAGCCAGATGGCTTTGGGAAAAGGTGAAGCGCCCCAATCTGATGATCAAGGTGCCCGGCACGCTTGAGGGGGTGCCGGCGATGGAGCAACTCATCGCCGAGGGGATCAATGTCAACGTCACCCTGTTGTTCTCGGTGGAGCGCTATGCAGCGGTCGCAGAGGCCTATCTGCGCGGCTTGGAACGATGCGCCAGGGCCGAAAGCATCGCTTCGGTGGCCTCTTTTTTCCTGAGCCGCATCGACACCAAGGTGGACGACATCCTGGAAGCCATCGGCAAGCCCGAGGCGCTGGCATTGCGTGGCCATATCGCCATCGATCAGGCCCGGCTCGCCTATCAGCGCTACAAGGCCGTCATGCAAAAGCCGCTCCTTCAGCGTCCGGGCAGCCACCGCCCGCAGCGCCTGCTTTGGGCATCCACCAGCGTCAAGAACCCGGCCTACCCGGATGCGCTTTACCTGGACAACCTGATCGGCCCCGACACGGTCAGCACGGTGCCGCAAAAAACACTGGACGCCTTCATTTACCATGGCACGATTCGCGACTCGCTAGAAGACGATCTCGATGTCACCCAGCGCGAGATGGACACGCTCCGGGAATTGGGCGTGAATATCGAAGCCGTCTCCCGGGAACTCGAAGTGGAAGGCGTGCAGAAGTTTACGGCTTCCTACGAAGCCGCCCTGGCGATCCTGCAAAAGAAGCGCCAGGACCCGGCGCTGGCACCCTGATCCCGGGACGCAGGGCTGGCTTCAGCAAACCGGCGAGGGTTACTCAATCCTTTTTTTTCACCCAGCGGTCGCCCTTTTTTTCGTACGATTGCTTCACCGCTGCCCAGGCCACACGATGCGCCGTTTCCTCCCGACTGGCGCCGTCACGGCGCTTGTCGGCGTCTGCATACTGTTCCCAGGCGCTGTTGAAGGCCTCACGGTAGATGCTCTGTGCGCCCTGGGGCAAATTGCCGCTGACGGACTCGGGCAGATCGTCATTGCGTTCGTAAGGCATCGTCCTTGCTCCTCCAGAATGAATGGGTTGAACATTCCCTCATGCCGGGATACCCGGAAGGGTGAAGCGAAGCGTCATGCTAGTAAACATAGTCGGGGGCTGGGCCGGCCTGGCACAGCGACCCGGGGCCGCAGCCGGCGCGGTGGCTCACTGCCGGCTTCGACAACCGGCTCGCATGCGCTCGCGCGTGATCCGTCGTCGGCGGTCTCCTGCTCATGCCCGCATTCCCAGCCAGGCGCGAGCCGCCGGACCGGATCGGTTCACGACCCGTCGTCCGGCGCATGAAGCGCCAGCAGCCGCTTCATGCGCGCTTCCAGGGCATTGACGATGCGCGCCTGTGCGCTGTCGCCCTGCCCCGCTTCGGCGAGATGGCGCGGATCGATCGCTTCGCCGAAACGCAGCGTCAGGCGCCGCAGACGCGGAATGTGGCGCCCGGGCGGAAGCGCGTCGTAGCTGCCGTGAATGGCGACCGGCACCACCGGCACCGGATAGCGTTCCAGCAGCCTGCCGATGCCGGGCCGGAACGGCTGCAGTTCGCCGCTTTCGGAACGTCCGCCCTCGGGAAACCAGATCAGGCCGCGCTCGCGGGCGAGCACGGCGGCGGCCAGCGCCAGGCTGCTGCGCGCGCCATGCTGCGGGTCGATGGGAATGACCTGGGCGGCACGGCTGCCGAAGCGGGTCAGCGGATTGGTGAAGGCGACGCCTGCCAGGCCGCCCCAATACAGGGTGTGCAACCGGGCGGGCGACAGGGCGGCGGCCACCGCGAAAGGATCGAGATAGCTGGCATGATTGCAGACCAGCACCACCGGGCCGCTGACGGGTACGTGCTGCCCGTCCTGGACCTGCAGCCGGAACAGGCCGCGCATCGTCGCCCGGTTGACGGCATACATCGCACGGGCCACCGCGAGGATCATGGGTCCGCGTGGCCGCAGCCAGCGAAGATGCACCGGATCGAGGACCCGCTCGGGCTCGTCGACGGGATCGGCTATTTCTTCGCTTCCTCCGGCAGCATCCACCAGTTCCCGCAACAGGTCGCGCACGGTGTCGATGCGGCCGATGGCGGCGTCGTCGAGTTCCACCCCGGTGAGCTGGCCGAGCTCCAGGCTCAGGCCGAGCCATGCCATGGAATCGACCCCCAGTTCCATCTGCATGTGGCTGTCGGGAGAAAGGCCCTGCTTCGGATAGCGCTTCGCAAGCCACGCCCAGGCTTGGCCCGCTAGCGGCTGCTCGACCAGGGTGCGGTCCTCGACCGACATGTCCTCGAGCGCGATCGGCGTCGCCGGCCGCGTCTCGCCCCCCTCGCTGCGTGCCTGCATGAATCGCTGTTCGAGTTCATGCCGCCTGATCTTGCCGAGGCGGGTGCGCGGCAGCGGACTGCGGGTCAGCGCCACTTCATCGAGCCGCTGGTAGGACGGCAGCTTGCCGGCGATCTCGCCGATCGCATTGCGGACACGCTGTTCCGCGTCTTCGTCGACACCGCCGGCCGGCACGATGAGCGCAGCCAGGCGGCCTTCGTGCTGCAGAATGCCGATTTCCCTGATCGCCTTGTGGTCGGCATAGCGGCCCTCCAGATCGTCGGGCTGAATGTTCTCCCCGCTCGGGGTGACGATCAGCGTGGAGACCCGTCCACTGACATGCAGATAGCCGTCGTCGTCCAGCCAGCCAAGGTCGCCGGTGCGAAACCAGCCATCCCCGGCAAACGCCTCACGGGTCGCCTCCGGCCGGTTGCGGTAGCCGGCGAACACATTCGGCCCGCGGACCAGGATTTCGCCTTCATCGGGATGCCCGCCCTCCCCCCGCGCGGCGGACCGGTCGATGCGCAACTCGACCCCCGGCACCGGCAGGCCGACGGTGCCGGGCCGCGGCCGGCCCGGCGGGTCGATGGTCAGCAGCGGTGCGGTCTCGGTCAGGCCGTAGCCCACCGCCACCTGCCAGCCCAGGGCCTCCAGGTTCCAGGCCAGCTCCGGGTCCAGTGCGGCGCCGCCGCAGGCGAGCACCCTCAGCTGCATGCCCATGCTGCGATGCAGCGGACGTAGCAGCCTTTTACCCAGATGCAGGCCGAAGCACCGGCGGGCGATGCGGCTCAGCCCCAGCATGGCCCTGAACATTGCGCCGGAAATGCGTCCGGCATGCCGGGCCTGGGCGGCAATGCCCTCCAGCAGCGCCGCGTAGAGGCGCGGCACGCCGATGATGACGCTGGCCTCGCCCTCGCGGATGGCGCGGGCGATCTGCTTGCCGGTCAGGGCGTGGGGAATGACCAGCGTCAGGCCCAGCCGGATCGGCCCCAGCATGCCGATCACGAAGGGATAGACATGGTGCAGCGGCAGCGGCAGCAGGACGCGGTCGCCATCCTGCGTGATGCCGGCCTCGGCCAGGATGTCCAGTTGCACCTCGATGTTGCGATGGCTCAGCGGCGCGCCTTTGGGCGGGCCGGTCGTGCCGGAGGTATAGAACAGCACGGCGGGTTCCCCGGCGCGGTTATCCGGCAGCGGGGCGTCGCTGTCGGCCAGTGCGTGCCAGCTGTCCGCATCCTCGTCGTCGGCGTCCAGCAGCACGATTTGCGCACCTGCCGAGGCCTGGCGCACGCGATCCCGCAGGGCCGCCGTCGTGAACACCCAGCGCGCGCCGCTGTCCTCGAGCACGTGCTTCAGGGTATCGCCGGCGAGCTGCGCGTCGAGCGGCGTGACGACGGCACCGGCACGCAACATGGCCAGCGCGGCCATGATCCACTGCGGCCGGTCGGCGCCGATCAGCGCCACCGACTCTCCCGGCTCGATACGCTGGTGCAGTCCGCGGGCGAGCGCCAGCACCTGCTCGCCCAGCTTGCGATACGACCAGCAGTCCGGCGCCGTCGCCGTCCAGGCCTGGATCGCGGTCTGCTTGCCGCGAAGCCCGAGCTCGTCGATCAGGACATCAAGGCGCGAGTGCGCAGCGTCATCGGGCGAGTCTGGCGGATTCAAGCCTCCCTCCTTTCTGGTGCCGAGTCATGCGTTGCAAGATCATGCGGCCAGCATGCATGCCCGTTCACGCTCTGGCGCGCACCGCCCCACGAACTGTTTTCGATGCGCCGCATACCGTTGATTGCCGCGTTGGTCATAAAAGCCTCTCCCGGATTGACGCCGCCTGCCGGCCGTGGCGATCGTTCGCTGCCGGATGTCTGAATGGCTCGGCGATGCATTGGCATTTCGCAATCCGCATCAGTCTTGTGCGGCCGCTTCGCGCTGCGCCGGCCTTTCCCATCCGATGCCGCCCAGCTTCATGGCCTGAACAACCAACAGCGGCAGAACCGAGAACGCCAGGCATAGTGCCCAGCCTTCGCCGCCGGACGCTTGCACCGACAGCACTTCGGCGAGAAACGGCGTGTACACGGCCGCCAGCAGCAGACCGATGCCGACCAGGATGGCGATCCAGATCAGGGGGGGTACCGGTGATCTCGTTCTTCAGCAGGGCGGAATTCGGGTCGCGCATGTTGAAGATGTGCCACAGCCGTGCGAAACCGAACGTGAGGAAGCTGACGGTGACTGCCTGCCCCGGCGCCATGCCGAGCACAAGCAGCGCCGTGGCGAAGGCGCCCAGGGCGTCGAGGCGCTTCTCGAGCGGCGTGATCTCGCCCCCGGCTTGTTCCACCCAACGTGAAATGTGCCCCAATTCGGTATCCATGCCGGTGGCCACCACAATGCCGCTGCCGGACCCCTGGGTGACGGCGGTGCCCTTGTAGGCCATGTTGCTGCGTTCGCCCAGCGGCATATCGGATTCGGCCAGCGCCTCGGTGCGCTTGTCGACCGCTACCGATTCGCCGGTCAGGGCCGACTCGTCGCATTGCAGGTCATTGGCCTCGATCAATCTGAGATCGGCGGCGATCACGCCACCCGCTTCCAGCAACACGATGTCGCCGGGCACCAGCGCGTCGGCCTCGATCTCACTGGCCTGGCCGTCGCGCAATACCCGCGCGGTGACTTTGCCCATGCGCTGCAGCGCTTCCATGGCGCGGGTGGCGCGCAACTCCATGCCGAAGCCGATGACGGTATTGATCAGTACCGCCGCGCCGATGGCGACTGTCTCCAGGAGGCGGCCGAACACGGCTGCGGCGGCGGCGCTGAGCAGCAGCAGGATCACGATGCTCTTGAGCTGATCGATCAGGATGCGCCAGGTCGGCCGTGCGGCCATTTCCTGCAGCCGGTTCGGGCCGTAATGCGTGCGCCGGCGGTCGGCCTCCTCGCGAGTCAGGCCGGTTTCAGCCGAACTCTCCTGCTGCTTGATGGCTTCATCCGCCGACTGCTGGTGCGCTTCCGCCATGATCAGGGGTGTTGTCCAGCGGCCGTTGGCGGCTTGCCGCTGGCGAAGGCCTCGGCATCCTTCAGCCCGGAGGCGTTGTCCGCAGACAGCGGCTGCTCCGGATAAACCACTTCATGCCTGTCGTGCAGGGGCTCGAACACTTCCCGCTCCCAGCCTTCGATCTCCAACAGCTTGATGCGCATGCTCATGTCCTCCCGGGATGTTGCCTCATCAGGCCGATTCGAACAGCTGCCTGCCGCGGCAACATTGAAAAACCTCAATGGCAGGGCAAGTACCATCGGCCCCGGTGGGCTTCGGCGACTTATTTTCAGTGTAGCCGCTCCGGGGCAGGCGCTTCAGCCGCTCGCCCCCCCACCCGGATTTTTGCTGTCCTACATTGGAAGACCGGCCCGCGTCCAGTCTGAACGCGCTACGGGCACCGGAACGAATTAATCGGGATCGACAGACCAGAAGTAGGAACGATGCAGGCGGTGCCCAGGTAACCGAGGCGCCCGGGAACCCGGCTTCCGTGCTGAAAATACCGGACTTCCCGTGTGCCGCATTCAGGCATCCGCGCGATGGCAAATGAACGGCCAAACGATGCACGCAAAAGGCCGTCCGGACAGGAGGATTCAATGCGCAATGTAGGGAACGTCTTGCTGAAAGGGCTGGCCGCGGTGCTGCCGGTCGGCCTGACTCTGTACCTGATCTACTGGCTCGCCATCACCATTGAAAAAATGCTGCATCCCGTCATGGCCGCCGTGGTGCCGGCCCCCTTTTACCTGCCCGGCATGGGACTGGCGGCGGGGGAATGCTGCTTTATTTCATCGGGCTTGCAGTCAATGCCTGGGTCGTCCGTCGTCTGATCCATGTCGGTGAGAACATCCTGGAACGGATACCACTGGTCAAATCGGTCTACGGCACGCTGCGTGATTTCATGGACTACTTTTCCACCACCCAACAGCGCCGCGATCTCAAGCAGGTCGTCGTGGTATCGGTGGCGGATACCCGCATGCTCGGCTTTATCACCGAGGAGCATATCGAGGACATGCCGGGGATAACCCTGCCCGAGGACATCGTGGCAGTGTATTTGCCCATGAGCTACCAGATCGGCGGCTATACCCTGTATCTGCCACGCTCGAAAGTGGAACCGGTGGACATCTCGATCGAGGATGCCATGCGCCGGATACTAACTGCGGGATTGTCCAAATCGGCAAGAACAAGGCGGAATTGAATGCCAGTCACGACAACCAACACACCCGGACGCGCAGCCTGCCCCGCGTTGCCGGCTTCTTTGCAGCCGGGCAGCGGCGACCCGATCCGCTCATCCCTGCATCAAGGCATGACATGACGAACAGGCAAGCCCCCGTTACCCCGCTGCAGCCGCTTCCCTGGTGGCGCTATCTGGTGTGGTTCCTCATCCTGCTGCCCAACGCCGATCCCCTGGACAAGGTCACCATCATTCCCCATGGCCATGCCCTGGGCGCCACCGAACAGATCCCCGAAGAGGAAAGGCACAACCTGCGGCTCGGCTACCTGCGCGACCGCATCGGGGTGATGCTGGGGGGACGGGTATCCGAAAAGGTGGTGTTCGGCGAACTCAGTTCCGGCGCCAGTGACGATCTCAAGCAGGCGACCCGTCTGGCCGGCCACATGGTGGGGCATTGGGGGATGAGCGACAGGCTCGGTCCGGTCGCCTACCGACGCGGCGAGGAGCATGTCTTCCTGGGGCGGGAAATGGCCCAGCAACGGGATTCCAGCGAGCACACCGCGCAGATCATCGACGAGGAAATCCGCACGCTGGCCAAGGACATCGAGTGTAAGCGTCCAGCCGTCCCACCTATAGTTTCCCGCTAAACCCATGCAATCTTGCCCCTTTTTCGGAGGGACACCAGATGGCGAAGCGGCATGGGCAGGAATTCTGGCGAGCGCATCTTGAAGCCTG
>JBAQND010000031.1:0-18608 GCA_049303455.1 Thiobacillus sp. | reverse complement strand
ATCGAGTAGGGGACGGGGTCACCCCCGTCGCCCTCTCACACCACCGGACGTGCGGTTCCGCATCCGGCGGTTCATTGAACACACTGGGAACACACTGGGAACACACTGGAATCGTCGCATCGTATCGAGCAGACACCAAGCCTAATCGATCAAGGAAGGACTTCGGGAACGCGTGGTTCATGTGGCTTGCGCCACTGTTCCACCACGGCCCACGTGTTGCACGTTGATTGAAGGCCGAGCGAAATGCCCGTTCCTCGGTCAGTCCCGCCTTCATCAAGTTCTTGGCGCGGGTACAGGGGCGTTTCCACTGCCGCCACGGAATGCAGCGCGGCTTGCGCCCGATCCAGCCATCGATCTCTTCCGGCGCCCGCCTGGTTTCGGTTAGCTTGAAATACACCATCCAGAGCCCTTGGCCTCGCCGGTGAAGTCGCTGTCGTCGGTGAAGCTGATGTCTTTACCCGGATAGGCGGGATTGAGGTCGGCCACCAGGTCCATGCCCCCCATACGACGTCGACGCTGCCGCCGATGTTGAAACGCTCGTTGACGCTGTAGGCGACCGGGAAGATCACCCGGCCCACGCTCTCACCTGCGCCTTGTCGCCGTTGGCGTATTTGGTGCCCATGCCGCCCTGGCCGTAAATGCCGACGCCGTAGGCGAGATTGCCCTGCTTCTTTACGTAGCCAATTGCCGGCATGTAAAAAGCTTCATCCTCGGAGGTCCCCATGGGGGTCTGCACGTCCGGGCCGACGAAGCCCACCATCACGTCGAGGCGGCTGCCGTCCGCCATCAGGCTGAGCGTGGCCGCGAGTTTGTTCAGTTGCACGGGGTCTCCCCCAAGAGATATAGTGGGCAGTTCAGAAGAGTCGAAAATTCTAACCTATTAACGTACTTTTACGAACTGAAGGATGCGGTGGGAACATTTCCGCAACATTCGCGCCCCTGTTCGCGGTTACACGCCGTTACATCTTGTTACCCGTCCCAAACATGCCGCTTACACGGCGCGCCCACAGTGCGGTTGTCCGCTGAAGCCACGCAATCTCAGCGACTCCCCACCACGGAACAGCGGTGCCTACGGCCACAATTCAGGGTTCAATTGAACCCGACGACTCACCCCTGCTCAAGCTTGAAAAAAACCTGATCACGATCAAGGAGAACACGATGAAGGTTCCCATTACCTTGGCCTTGGCCGCTCTGGTCGGCGCCGGCCCGGCATTCGCCGACCCGCCTGCGCACGCGCCCGCCCACGGCTACTACAAGAAGCAGCAGGCCGATGACCACAGCAAACCCAAGCAAGCCAGGCATTATCAGGGCAAAAGCGGGGTGGCCTATGTGGACGACTACGGCATTTCGGCCGGCCGCTGCAACCGCGACGAGATCGGTGCGGTGCTCGGCGGCGTCACCGGCGCGGTGATCGGCGGGCAGATAGCCGACCGCGACGATCGCGTGGTCGGCATGGTGGTCGGCGGCGTGCTCGGCGCAATCGTGGGCCATGCCATCGGCGACCGCATGGACGAGCGCGACCGCGCCTGCATGGGCCATGCGCTGGAACTCGGCCGTGCCGGCGTGCCGGTGGAATGGCGCAGCGCGGGCCACGCCTACCAGTTCACCCCGCGCGGCGACGCACGCGATGGCTGCCGCAACGCCACCCTTTTGGTCGACGGCCGCAGGCCGCGCGATGTGCTGGCCTGTCCGTCCGGGCGCGGCGAGTGGCGCTTCCGCAACCTCTGATCCACTGCGGCCTCACGGCCAGGCACGCCAAGCCTGCTAAAATGCCGGTTTTGCGTCCTGGCCTGCCCCATGTCTGCCCTCAAGAACGATACTTTTCTGCGCGCGCTGCAACGCCAACCCACTGATTACACGCCAATGTGGCTGATGCGCCAGGCCGGCCGCTATCTGCCGGAATACAACGCCACCCGCGCGCGCGCCGGCGATTTCCTGACCCTGTGCAAGACGCCGGACTTGGCGACCGAGGTGACGCTGCAGCCGCTGGCGCGCTATCCGCTTGACGCCGCCATCCTGTTTTCCGACATCCTCACCGTGCCCGACGCGATGGGCCTGGGCCTGTATTTCTCGCAAGGCGAGGGGCCGCGCTTCGAGCGTCCGCTGCGCGACGAGTGGGAGATCCGCGACCTCTCCCCGCCCGACCCCACCGACAAGCTGGGCTACGTGATGGACGCTGTGCGCTCGATCCGCCGCGCGCTGGACGGCTCGGTGCCGCTGATCGGCTTTTCCGGCAGCCCCTACACGCTGGCCTGCTACATGGTCGAAGGCGGCGGCTCGGACGACTACCGCCACATCAAGACCATGCTGTACGGCCGTCCCGACCTGCTGCACCGCATCCTGGAAGTGAACACCCGGGCGGTGATCGACTACCTCAACGCGCAGATCGAGGCCGGCGCGCAGGCAGTGATGATTTTCGATTCCTGGGGCGGCAGCCTCACCCCGCACGCTTACCGCGAATTCTCGCTCGACTACATGGAGCGCATCGTCGCCGGCCTGATCAAGGAGCGCGAAGGCCGCCGTGTCCCCAGCATCATCTTCACCAAGGGCGGCGGCAACTGGCTGGAAGCCATGGCCAGCATCGGCGCCGACGCGGTGGGGCTGGACTGGACGCTCGACATCGGCGAGGCGCGCCGCCGCGTCGGCGACAAAGTGGCGCTGCAAGGCAACCTCGACCCCTGCGCCCTGCACGGCACGCCGGAGAGCATCCGCGCCGAAGCCACGCGCATCATCGACAGCTACGGCAACCACCCCGGCCACGTGTTCAACCTGGGCCACGGCATTTCGCAGTTCACCAACCCGGACAACGTCAGCGTGCTGGTCGATGCGGTGCACAGCCACAGCCGCGCGGTGCGCGCAGCTTGACCTTCGACCCGCCCCTCGGCGGTTGCGTTTAACGTTTTTATTTATCAGGAAACACCATGAAATCCATTTTGATCAGCCTGCTTGCCGTCTTCATCGGCTTCTCCTTCATCGTGCCGGACGCCGAAGCGCGCCGCATGGGTGGCAGCAAATCCTTCGGCATGCAGCGCACCGCGCCGGCCAAGCAGAACGTCGCGCCGACACCGCAGCGCCAGCAGACCGGCACCGCCACCGCCCCGCAGAAACGCTCGTGGATGGGGCCGATCGCCGGTCTCGCCGCCGGTTTGGGCCTGGCCGCGCTGTTTTCCCACCTCGGACTGGGCGAGGAAATGGCCAACTTCCTGATGCTGGCGCTGCTGGCGCTGGCCGCCTTTATGTTGTTCCGCTTCTTCATGCGCCGCAATGCGCCTGCACCCGCGATGCAGTACGCCGGCATGCCGCCTGCTGGCGTCAACCCTGGCGCCGCATTTGACCAGGCTCCCGCCGCCCTGGGGAACAGCGCCGCCGCCAGCACCTTTCCGCCCGGCTTCGACGCCGACGCCTTCGCGCGCGAGGCCAAGCTCAACTTCATCCGCCTGCAGGCGGCGTTTGACGCCGCCAACCTGGACGACCTGCGCGCCTTCACCTCGCCCGAAGTGTTTGCCGAAATCAGCATGCAGCTGGCCGAACGCGGCGACGCCGCCCAGACCACCGATGTCATGGTGCTCGACGCCGAGGTGCTGGAAGCAGTCGACGATGGCAACCGCCACGTCGTCAGCGTGCGTTTCACCGGCCAGGTGCGCGAAGCCGCCGATCAGGACGTCCTGCCGCTCGACGAAATCTGGCATCTCACCAAACCGGCCGGCCGCCAGGGCGGCTGGGTCATTGCTGGCATCCAGCAGCAACAAAGCTAGAAAGAACAAGGCCTTGTGCACCAGTTAGGCGCGCGAGTCCTTGTAAAATCAGGTGAAGAAGCATTGACTTATGCACAATTCTGGCGCAGGGGAACTTTTTTGTGTCAATGGCTTGACAGCCAAGCCAAGTTTATAAGTCTATGATAAACAACGATTTTATGGTTTGCCTGCTTTTTAGCCTGTGATGCCTGTCCGCCTGAATACGGGCGTTTGACGGCAGTCAACACAAACCGCCCACACAATTATCCACAGCTTTCGTGGACAACACCAAATAAGGCTTGGCAAACAGCCACTTAGTGAATTTTCCCCGACGTCAGATCAAGATACGCCGATAACATGCCGTCCATCCTCCAGGTCGCGCTCGATACGCCGCTGCACCGGTTGTTCGACTATCGCCTGCCGGACGGTGCAGGCACGGTGCAGCCCGGCAGCCTGATCGAGGTGCCGTTCGGTCGCACCCGCCAGGTCGGCATCGCGCTGGGGCCGGTGGCCGACAGCACGGTCGGGGCAGGCAAGCTGCGCGATGTGATCCGCGTGCTGGACGACCGCCCCGCGCTGTCGCCTGACATCCTCCGCCTGGCGCAGTTTTGCGCCGACTATTACCACTATCCGCTGGGCGCGATTCTGCTCGCTACCTTGCCGCCGCGCCTGAAGAACGCCACGCCCTTCGTCGCCGATACGCCCTGGCTGATGGTGACCGAAGCCGGGCAGGTCGCCGAACCCACCGCCCGTGCCCGCGCGCAGCGCGCCCTGCTCGATGCCTTGCGAGCGGCGCCGCAGGCGCGCGACGCCTTGCATGCGCAGAAGCAAGGCCGCCACGCCGCCGCGCTGGTGGCGGCCGGCTGGGCGGCGTGGACTAGCGTTCCCCCCCCAACAGCCGGCGCGCCACCGACGGCCGAGTCGCCCCCGGCCACCGCCGGGCAGCAGGCCGCGCTCGATGCGCTGCTGCCCGCGCTGGGGAAATTCGGCGTCCACCTGGTCCACGGCGTCACCGGCAGCGGCAAGAGCGAGCTGTACCTGCGCCTGATCGACGCGGTGCTGGCGCGCGGCCGGCAGGCGCTGGTGCTGATCCCCGAGATCGCGCTGACCCCGCAACTGGAGCAGCATTTCCGCCGCCGCTTTCCCGGGCGCCACTTCGCCACCCTGCACAGCGGCCTCGCCGAAAAGGAGCGCGCGGAGAACTGGCTTGCCGCGCCCGAGTGCGACGTCCTGCTCGGCACCCGGCTGTCGGTGTTCGCGCCGCTGCCGCGGCTGGGGCTGATCGTGGTGGACGAGGAGCACGACGCCTCGTTCAAACAGCAGGACGGCCTGCGATATTCGGCGCGCGACGTCGCGATTGCGCGCGCCAAGCAACGCGGCGTGCCGGTGGTGCTCGGCTCGGCCACGCCTTCGCTGGAGAGCTACGCGCAGGCGCTTTCCGGGCGCTATCAGCTGATCGAATTGAAGCAGCGCGCGATCAGCCAGGCACGGCTGCCGGACATCGAACTGGTCGACCTCAAGCACATCCCGCTCGACAACGGCCTCACCCGCCCCGCCCTGCGGGCGCTGACCGACACCCTGGGGCGCGGCGAGCAGAGCCTGGTCTTCCTCAACCGCCGCGGCTACGCGCCGACGCTGTACTGCCCGAGCTGCGGCTGGGTGTCGCCCTGCCCGCGCTGCTCGGCGCGGCTGGTGCTGCACCGCACCTCACACCGGCTGAAATGCCACCACTGCGGCCTGGAATCACGCATCCCGACCGAATGTCCAAGTTGCGGCAATCCAGACTTGAAGCCCCTCGGCCAAGGCACCCAGCGCCTGGAGGAAACCCTCACCGCGCTGCTGCCCGCCGCGCGCATCCGCCGCATCGACCGCGACACCATGCGCCCGCGCGCCTGGGCCGAACTCGGCGCGGCGGTGCACGGCGGCGAAATCGACATCCTGCTCGGCACCCAGATGCTGGCCAAGGGCCACGACTTTCCCAACATGACGCTGGCGCTGATCCTCGACACCGACGGCGCGCTCTACAGCCCTGACTTCCGCGCCACCGAACGCCTGTTCGCCCAGTTGATGCAGGTGGCCGGCCGCGCCGGCCGCGCCGACAAACCCGGCCGCGTGCTGATCCAGACCGCCTTCCCCGACCATCCTTTGTTCCGCTACCTGCAGCGCCACGACTTTTCCGGCTACGCGCGGGCACTGCTGGCCGAGCGCCGCCAACTCGACCTGCCGCCGTTCACCCGCCAGGTCCTGCTGCGCGCCGAAGCGCCGACGATGGCCGCGGCGCTGACCTTTCTGCAGCGCGCCGCCGCGCTGGCGCCCGCCACCGCCGGCGTCAGCGTGTTCGCCGCCACCCCGGCGCCGATGGCGCGCGTGGCCAATCTGGAGCGTGCGCAACTGCTGATCCAGTCGCCGCAGCGCCAGGCCCTGCAGGCCTTCGTTCGCGACTGGCGGCCGCAATTCGACAGCATCCGGCCGCGCGTGGCGCGCTGGTCGCTCGACGTCGACCCGCTGCTGTTTTGATGCCCCGCGCGCGGCGCTTATAATCGCGGGCTACTCATTTCGAACACTGAAGGCGTGCGGGTTGGCGTCCTCTTTGTAAGCCCATGTCCGACACCCATCCGCTCAAAGACCAGATCGCCCTGCTGATCGGCATCGCCCTCGAAACGGTGGCGCCCGACGCCCCGGTCAGCCTCGAGATTGAACGCCCGAAGAACCCCGCCCACGGCGACTTTTCCAGCAATGCCGCGATGCAGCTGGCGCGGCCGCTGAAGCGCAATCCGCGCGAGCTGGCGCAGCGGATCCTGACCGAACTACCGGCGTCCCCGCTGGTCGCCAGGGCCGAAATCGCCGGCGCCGGCTTCATCAATTTCCACCTCACGCCCGCGGCCTGGCACGGCATCGTGCGGCGCGTCCGCACCGAAGACGCGCAATTCGGCCGCGGCGACGCGGGCCGCGGCCACAAGGTGCTGGTCGAGTTCGTTTCCGCCAACCCGACCGGTCCGCTGCACGTCGGCCACGGCCGCCAGGCGGCGCTCGGCGACGCGATCTGCAACCTGTACGCGGCGCAGGGCTGGGAGGTGTGTCGCGAGTTCTACTACAACGACGCCGGGGTGCAGATCGCCACCCTGGCCAACAGCGTGCGGGCGCGCGCGAAGGGTCTGCGGCCGGGCGACGCCGCGTGGCCGGAAACCGCCTACAACGGCGACTACATCGCCGACATCGCGGCGGATTTTCTGGCGAAAAAGACGGTGAAGTCGGACGACCGCGAATACACCGCGAGCGGCGACGTCGACGATCTCGACAGCATCCGCCAGTTCGCCGTCGCCTACCTGCGCCACGAGCAGGACCTCGACCTCCAGGCCTTCGCGGTGCGCTTCGACCACTACTATCTGGAGTCGAGCCTGTACACCAGCGGCCGCGTCGCGGCAACGGTGCAGAGGCTGGTCGACGCCGGCAAGACCTACGAGCAGGACGGCGCGCTGTGGCTTCGGACCACCGACTACGGCGACGACAAGGACCGCGTGATGAAGAAGTCCGACGGCACCTACACTTATTTCGTGCCCGACGTCGCCTACCACATCACCAAGTGGGAACGCGGCTACGAGCGCGCGATCAACATCCAGGGCACCGACCACCACGGCACCATCGCCCGCGTGCGCGCCGGCCTGCAGGCCGCCAACGTCGGCATCCCCGAGGGCTATCCCGACTACCTGCTGCACACCATGATCCGGGTCATGCGCGGCGGCGAGGAGGTGAAGATCTCCAAACGCGCCGGCAGCTACGTCACCCTGCGCGACCTCATCGACTGGACCAGCAAGGACGCGGTGCGCTTCTTCCTGCTCTCGCGCAAGGCCGACACCGAATACATCTTCGACGTCGATCTGGCGGTCGCCAAGAACACCGACAACCCGGTGTTCTACGTGCAATACGCCCACGCGCGCATCTGTCGCGTGTTTGAAGAATGGGGCGATGCGCCCGCCGCGCTCGACGCCGTCGACCTCGCGCCGCTGGACGCGCCGCACGAACTCGCGCTGATGCAGCGCCTGGCCGAATACCCCGAGGTCGTCGCCGGTGCCGCGCGCGACCTGGCGCCGCACCTGCTGGTGCATTACCTGCAGATGCTGGCGGGCGACTTCCACGCCTGGTACAACGCCGAGAAATTCCTGGTCGAGGATGCCGCCACCAAACTCGCCCGGCTGGCGCTGGCCGACGCCACCCGCATCACGATCGTCAACGGCCTCGCCTTGCTCGGCGTGTCCGCCCCGGAGAAAATGTAGCCATGGCAAAACCCGCATCCCGCAACACCCGCCGTTCCGGCGGCAATTCCATCTTCACCGGCGTGCTGATCGGCCTCACCGTCGGCGCGGTGCTCGCCGTGGGCGTGGCACTCTGGATCACCGGCAGCAATCCGTTCACCTCCGCCACGCCGCCGACGGCCCCCAGCCAGCCGCAGCCCGCCACGCCCGAGGCCGCGCCCAGCTTCGACTTCTACAAGGTCCTGCCGAGCGACACGCCAAGCGTGCTGCCGCCGGCCACCGCGCCCGCCGCGGCCGCGCCGCGCTATTACCTGCAGGCAGGCGCGTTTAAAAGTGCGGATGATGCCGACAACCTGAAGGCGCAACTGGCGATGCTCGGCGTCGAAGCCATGATCCAGACCGGCGAGGTCGCCGACAAGGGCGTGCTCCATCGCGTGCGCGTCGGCCCCTTTGGCGCCATGGATGAAGTGAATCGCACCCGCAGCCTGCTGACGCAGAACGATATCCCTTCCACGCTGGTCAGAGAAGTTCCCACCCCTCAGGAGACGCCTTGATGTTCACCCGCGCACTGGCTTTTTTGGCCGCCACCATCCTTTCCCTGTCCGCGCTGGCTGCTGGCCCGGAAGCCTTCGAAGGGCACGAATACGCCCGCCTGAAAAGCCCGCATCCGGTCGCCACCGGCAGCAAGGTCGAGGTGCTCGAGTTCTTCTGGTATCGCTGCCCGCACTGCTTTCAGCTCGAACCCGGCCTCAATGCCTGGTTGAAGACCCTGCCCCGGGACGCCCAGGTGCGGCGCGTGCCGGCGGTGTTCCGTGACGACTGGATGCCCGGCGCCAAGCTCTATTACACCCTGGCGCAGATGAACCTGCTCGACCGCCTTCACCACAAGGTGTTCGACGCCTACCACGTGGAGAACATCAACCTCAACGACCCGGCCGTGCTGGGCGGCTGGATCGCGAAGCAAGGTGTCGACCGCAAGAAATTCGAAGGCATCTACAACTCCTTCTCCACCCAATCGAAAGCCACCCAGGGGGCCCAGCTGGCCACCGCCTACGCCATCAGCGGCGTGCCCGCTTTCATCATCGACGGCAAGTACACCACCTCGGTGTCGATGGCCGGCAGCCAGGCGCGATTGTTCGAAGTGCTCGACCAGCTGATCGTCAAGGCACGCGCCGAGCGCGGCAGCAAGAAGTCCGCGAAGTAGCGCTGTTGCCGACCGCCCCGCTCAAGGTCTTGGATAAACCCTTGCGGGTTTTTATCACCGGCGCCAGTTCCGGCCTTGGCGCGGCTCGCTCGGCGCGCAACTGGGGCTGGCCGGCCGCCGGCTCGACGGCCTGCAGGACGCGGGCACCGGACTGGCCGCGCGGCTGTATGCGGCCGATGTGCGCGACGCCGCCGCCATGCAAGCGGCCGCCGCGGCGTTCTTGAACGAAGTCGGCCCGCCCGACATCGTCATCACGGCCGCGGGCATCAGCGTCGGCACCCTGACCGAGGAGGCGGACGATGCCGCGGTGTTTCGCGCGGTGATGGACGCCAACGTGCTAGGGCTGGTGCATACCTTCCAGCCCTTCGTCGCCCCCATGCAAACCCGCGGCGGCGTGCTGTGCGGCATTTCCAGCGTGGCCGGGGCGCGCGGCCTGCCCGGCGGCAGCGCCTATTCGGCCTCGAAAGCCGCCGCCACCGTCTATCTCGAAGCCTTGCGGCTGGGGCTGAAAGCGCGCCGCATCGCCGTGGTGCCGGGCCTACGCCGTCATCCCCTGGCAAATGGCCTGGGCCGCGCAGCTGCTGAAATGGCTGCCCATTCCAGTTTATGATGCAGCATCCGAAAAGGCGCCCCGCAAGCCACGCGGCCTGCCGACCTGATCAGCGTTAGTCAATACAGCGGAGAAGCAATGCCCCCCCTCAACATCATCCTCATCGACGATCATCCCCTGCTGCGCATGGGCGTGGCGGGCTACATCCAGCAGGAGCCTGACATGACGCTTATCGCGCAACTGGCCAATGCCGCCGAACTGCGCGCCTGGATCGCCGCCGGCAACCACGCCGACGCCGCCCTGCTCGATCGATCGCTACCCGATGCCGACGGGCTCGACCTCGTCTCCGACCTGCGCGACCTCGGCATCAAGGTCATCATGCTCACCATTGCCGACTCCGACGAGGAAATCTCCGAGGCGATCTCGTCCGGCGTCGACGGCTATGTCATCAAGTCCAGCGAGCCCGACCAGGTGCTGGCGGCGATCCGCAGCGTGTGCGACGGCCAGAGCAGCTTCCCGCTCAACATCATGCAGAAGATGGCGCGTGGCGAGCTCAACAACAGCGCCTTGTCGGCGCTGACCGCGCGCGAAATGGAGATCGTCAACCACGTGAAAGAAGGCCTGTCCAACAAGGCCATCGCCTACAAGATGACCCTGTCGGAAAACACCGTGCGCAACCACCTGCGCAACATCATGGAAAAGCTGGGCCTCAGGAACCGCGTCCAGGTCGCCACCCTGGCGCTGAAGGAAGACCACAAGCGGCACTGAGCCGCTTTCAACTCAAGGCAGCGACACCCTTCGGCGGCTCGCAACGTCAGCCGCCGAAGAATCTCGCCAATCAAGCTATCCCTTGATGTACTGCCAGCCCTGCTTCTGGCGGTTCACGAGATGGACGGCCCCGAATGGCACGACCGTCACGCCGGAAGCCAAGTCGCTCTCGACTACGTGTTCGGATTCGAGCGAACGGCCACAGGCGATAACGTGGATGCCTTCGCCCAGAACTTTCTGGATGAGCGGTGCTTCATCGCTGAAAGCCGTCAGCAGCTTCACATTGGCACCATAGACCACCACTTCGAACCTTGCCGTGGGCAGGACTTCGCGCATATTCGATGCCAGCACCAAGGCCCTTTTGAAATCGGCTCTGTCGCCATTCGCCTGAACCACCACCCCCTCGGACGTTGGCAGTTCATCTGCCGACACCGTCGCGGTCAGACCAAAAATCAGCAGCAGTGCGAGTACGGCTTTTTTCATCACATCTTTCCTCTAGTTCAAGTTTCATATGCTGCCACGGAACGCTGTGGCAGTCGTTTGCGGTCGCCCATCCATTCGTGTTGCGAAGGGGCGGCAGGACGGTTGGTGGCCAATTTGGTCACTCAACCTGTCAGGCTCAGCGTGGGCCGAGAATTTGGGTCAGCATCTCGCCCGAGGGTGCGCCTTGCATTTTTTGCAGCTTGCCGCTGGCATCCTTGTAGAAGATCGTGGGGGTGGCCGCAGCGCCGAGTTGCTGCATCAGTTTCTGGTTGGCGTCGAGCTGCGCACGGATTTTTTCAGGCACCTGGCTCAGCGGTTTGGTACCGCCCGTGGCATGCTGCTGTTCGTGCTGGGTCAGGGCGACTTGCGGATCCTTGGCCGCGAGGATGGCTGCCGCCTTGCCCGGGCTGGTGGGCCCGAGGATGGCGACCATGACGTGGCGCAACTGCACCTTGCCGGACGTGACCCAGGGCCGGGCGTCATTCCAGAACTTGTTGCAATACGGGCAGTTGGGGTCGGTGAAGGTGTAGACGACGCGCGGCGCATTGGTTTTTCCGTCGCCAATCCAGGTGCTTTGCTCAAGCTGCTTCCAGGCCCGGTCGGTCATCGGTTTGCTGACCAGCTTCTCCAGCGATTTCTGGCTCAGGTTGTTGCCTTTCGCGTCGATCATGGAACCGATGATCGCCTGCTTGCCGTCGGCGGTCAGGTAGATGGCCAGCGGTTGCATTTCGATCACGCCGGCATAGCCGGTCAGCCCGCCGGGCGCCTTGAACGTGCCGATCACCTCGACGCCCTGGGCTTCGATCGCCTTGATCGGCGCCGGCCAGTCTTTGGCCTGGGCATTCAGGGTCAGGGTGCCGATCACGGCCAGGCAGGCGGCAGACACGAGGGTGAGTTTTTTAATCATGGTGTTTCGTTCCTTTACGTTGAAGTGGGAAATCAGGGGGCGCGCAACGGATTTAATTTGCTCGCCAGCGACGCAGCCGACAGCGCGCCCAGGTGGGTGGCGACCAGCCGTCCGCCGGCGGCGTAGAACAGGGTGAGGGGCAAGGTGCCCGAGCCGGCGACGAAACCGAGTTTGGTGTCGCGATCAAGAATGACATTCGCCAGATCGAGCTGGCTGGCGGACAGGTAACGCTGGACGGCCGCCGCGTTTTCGCCCTGATTGGCGAAGACGAAGCTGATCCCGGTTTCGCGTTGCTGCGCGGCGGCGAGCACCGGCATTTCGCGTCGGCACGGCGGGCACCAGCTTGCCCACAGATTGACGACCATGGGTTTGCCGTCGGCCAGCGCAGCAAGCTTGATCGATTCGCCGGACAACAGCGTCACCTGCATTTCAGGCAGCGCCGGCTGATCCATCAGGCGCAGACCGCCCTGTACCCCCTGCCATGCCAGCACCCAAAACGCCAGCGTCAGGAAGGTCCGTTTGCGTGCCGACAATCCACGCCAGCCGCGCCGGATCGCGCCCGGCATCGCCGCAATGAATGCCTGGAGATTGAATGCCTGGAGATTTTTGCTCACGCGTCTCAATCTTTGCCCGACGCGGCGGTGGACGCGCGCAACGGGCTCAATTTGCTCGCCAGCGAAGCCGCCGACAGCTCGCCCAGGTGGGTATCGACCAGCCGTCCGCTGGCGTCGTAGAACAGGGTGGTGGGCAACGCGCCCGAGCCGACTTCGCGACCGAGGGCGGCGCCGGGATCGAGCAGCACGTTGGCCAGGCCGAGCCGACCTGCGCTGAGGTAGCGTTGCGCTGTGGCGCCGTCTTCGCCCTGGTTGACGAACACGAAGTTCACCCCGGCTTCGCGTTGCTGCGCGGCGGCGAGCACCGGCATTTCGCGCCGGCACGGCGGGCACCAGCTCGCCCACAGATTGACGACCATGGGTTTGCCGTCGGCCAGCGCAGCAAGCTTGACCGGGTCGCCGGCAAGCGACGTCAGCGAAAGCGTCGGCAGCGCCGGCGGTTCCGTCATGCGCAGCGCACCGAACAGCGCGCCCCACACCAGCGCGCCTGCCGCCAGCCCCGCAACCAGCGGTTTGCGCAGGGCGGTCTGGCGCCAGCCGCGCCAGGCCGCGACCAGCAGCGCCGCCGCGATTCCGGGCCAAATCATGAAACCGCCGTCGCGGATATCGAGCATCGACCACGGCGCGCCGCGGTAAGCGTCAAACCAGAAAGCGACAAAGGCGAGGCGCGCCACCAGCACCCCGGCGAGCAGCATGTCGCTCAGGGTATTGACGATGCCCGCCTGGCGGCGGCGCCCGACCAGATGCCCCACGCCCGCCGCGACCAACCCGGCGGCCAGCAACAGCAGCACGCTGATGGGCGGCGCCAGGGGACCAATATTCACTGACAGCATATTCAGCCTTTCCTTGCCTGTGACAAGCGGGCGAGAAATGCGTCCGCACTGAGTTCGCCGATGATGCGCTCAACGCGACGTTCCTTGCCGTCCGGGCCAATCAGCAGCAGCGTCGGCGGGCCGAGTATCTGGTGCGCGCGCATCAGGGCCTGGTCGTCTGCATCGTTGGCGGTGACATCCGGACGCAGCAACTGCACGTCGGCCAGCGCCTGCCGCACGCGCGGGTCGGCAAATACTTCGTGCTCGATCGCCTTGCACGACACGCACCAGTCGGCGTAGAAATCCACCAGCGTCCACTGACCGCGCTGACCGGCTTCGGCGACCCGGGCGGCGAGCGCCTGCTCGGTCTTGAGCGGGACGAAGCGGGCCATGAAATCATTCGCGAGGGCGGTTTGCGCGGGCGCAGCGGAGGCCGTCACAAAGGCCAGCGGCTGCAGCGGATCGCGTGCGCCGCCGGCCGCGCCGAGCACCATCGCCCCACCCCACAGGCCAAGCAGCAGCGCGAGATAGCGCGACACCAGGCGGCCTTTCGGACAGCCGAGCTGTTGAACCAGCATCAACAGGCTGAGGGCGATGGCCAGCAACCAGGCGCCCCACAAGCCCAGCGTCAGCGCGGCCGGCAACACCCGCGACACGAACACAATCGCGGTGCCGAGCAGAATGAAGCCGAACAGCACCTTGACCCGGTTCATCCAGTCGCCGGGACGCGGCAACAGGCTGGCGCCGAGCGTGCCCACCAGCACCAGCGGCGCGCCCATGCCCAGTCCCATGGCGAATAGCGCCAGGCCGCCGGTCAGCACGTCGCCGGTATTGCCAATATAGAGCAGCGCACCCGCCAGCGGCGCGGTCATGCAGGGCCCCACCAGCAGCGCCGACAGCACGCCCATGGTCGCGGCCCCGCCGACCGTGCCGCCGCGCTGGCCCTGGCTGGCGTGGTTCAGGCGGTTGCGCAGCATCGCCGGCAACTGCAATTCGTAAAATCCGAACATGGCCAGCGCCAGCGCGACGAACATCAGGCCGAACGTGCCGAGCACCCAGGGGTTTTGCAGTGTCGCCTGCAGATTGGCGCCGGCCAGCGCTGCCGCTGCGCCCACCCCGGCATAGGTCAGCGCCATCGGCAGCACGAAGGCCAGCGAAAGGACGAAACCGCGCCGCGGGCCGGCCCCGCTGCCCGCGATCAGGCTGGACAGGATCGGCAGCATCGGCAGCACGCAGGGGGTGAAGGTCATCAGCAGGCCCAGGCCGAAGAAGATCACCAGCATCCAGCCCGGGTTCGCGCGCGCCAGGCGGTCGGCCAGGCTCTGGTCTTCACCGAGCGCCGCGCCGTCGGCCTGCTTCGCATCGCCTGCGGACGCGCCCGGCGTGGCACCGATGCCGGCCAGCGTCACGCGCCGGGTTTGCGGCGGGTAGCATATTCCCGCTTCGGCGCAGCCCTGCCAGCTGACGTTCAGCGCCCGGGCAGCGGGCGCCGTGGCCCGGACCACCAACTGATCGTGATAGACCTCGGATGCGCCAAAGAACTCATCGTTCTTGATGGTGCCGGCCGGCAGCGCGACCTGTTGCACGCTGCCTGCCGGGTCGCCCTCGACCTTCAGCTGCTTGCGATACAGGTAGTAGCCTTCGCTGATCTTCCAGTTCAGCCGCACCTGGCCATCGCCGTCCTGGCTGACCGCCAGACGGAACGCCTGCTCCACCGGCAGAAAATCTTGCTGGGCATGTGCCGGCAAGGCCCACAGAAGGGAGAGCATCACCACCGACCACAACAAACGCAGCATGAGCGTCTCCAAATCAACGTGAGTACGCATCAGGATTTGTCTCCATCATTTATAGATTGATCGAAAGTGTCTGGCGGTATCGCCACCGCGCCTTTTGCACGACCATCATCGTCCAGGTCGGGCGAGAAGCGCGAGGTGATGGCGCGCAGGACCACGAGCGCCACGATCACGCCGAGACTGAGCAGTACCTTTTCCGGCGCGTACTCCCGGAACCATAGCCCCATGAGCTCTCCGATAAGCACCACCAGCGCGGTATCCAGGATGAAGACCACGCGCACATATCCGAGTTGCAAGTACACCTGCAGCGTGCGGATCACCTCGAGTAGCGCGAGCATGATCAAGGCGTTGATGATCACGTGCTCGATGACCTCCGTCCAGGCTTGTTTAAGCATTTCATCGAGTGCCAGCACCATCTTTACGGCCCCGGCGGCCATCCACAAACACAGCACTATGATGAGCGCGCCTGTCAGGAAGCGGATCAGGATGGGTAAGATGGCGCCGACAAAGAACATGCCGCTTTCTCTGGCGCCGGATGCGTTGCGTGTCACATTCGCATCGAACCACGCGCGGATTCGATCGCCGATCTTCCAGTTCACGCGCACCTGACGCTCAGGCGGAATGCCTGTTCCACCGGCAGGAAAGATTGCTGGGCATGTACCGGCAAGGCCCATAGCAGACCGAGCATTACCACCGACCAGAACGAACGCAGCATGAGCGACTCCAAATCAACGTGAGCGCGCATCCTGGCAAGGCCGAATTAAGGCACCATTAACAATGCTACGCTCGACGCCCGGCGGGGTGCCGAGCACGAAAGAGGAAGGTATGCGGGTATTACTGGTTGAAGACGACGATCTGATTGCCCACGGCATTCAGGCCGGCCTGCACGCGCACGGCCTGACAGTGGACGGGGTGAGAACCGCGGCGCAGGCCGCGGCCATGCTGTCGGCCGTGCATTACCAGGTGGTGATTCTCGATCTCGGTCTGCCCGACGAGGATGGCATGAGCCTGCTGCAGCGCTGGCGCGCGGACGGCATGGCCCTGCCGGTGCTGGTGCTGACCGCGCGCGACGCGGTGGAAGACCGCGTCGCCGGACTGCGCGCCGGGGCGGACGACTATCTGCTCAAGCCTTTCGTTCTCGATGAACTGGTCGCGCGTCTGCATGCGCTGCTGCGCCGCGCCGCCGGGCGCAGCGTGGCGACCATCGAGCAGGGCGCGTTGCGCCTCGACCCGGAGCGCGGCGAGGTTTCCCTGCATGGCTGCCCGGTGGTGTTGTCGCGGCGCGAACTGGCGTTGCTGGTCGCGTTGCTGCATGCGCGCGGACGCATTCTCAGCGTCGACCAACTCAAGGACAGCCTGTACGGTTTCAGCGAGGAGATCGAGAGCAATGCCCTCAATGTGCATATCCATCATCTGCGGCGCAAGCTCGGCGCCGACCTGATCGAGACCGTGCGCGGTGTCGGCTACCGTTTCAGCATGGGGGATGCATGAGCCTGCGATTACGCTTGCTGCTGATGATCGGCGTATCGCTGAGCCTGCTGTGGGGCGGGGTCGCGGTCTGGATGCTGCGCGACCTGGACGATGAAATGCGCCGCACGCTGGATCAGCGTCTCGCGATGTCGGCGCGCATGGTGGCCGGGCTGGTCTCGCAGAATCCTGCCGCGTGGAACGCGCGAAACGGGGCCGCAGGCGTCTCCACGCTGACCGTGCCGGCGACCGCCAAGGGACTCGCCTGCCAGGTCAGTTCGCTGCGCGGCGAGGTGCTCGCGCGCACGCCGGGCGCAGCGCCCGCCGCCATTGCGACGGCGACGCCCGGATTCGCCGAGCGCGACATCGACGGCGAACGCTGGCGCAGCTATACCGTCGAGGCGCACGGTTTGCGCATCACGACGGCGGACCGCCTGGCCGAGCGCAACACGCTGTTGCGCGACGTGATGGCGGCCGCGATCGTGCCGTTTGTGGTTGCCCTGATCGGCAGCCTGATGATGCTGTGGGTCGGCGTCAGAAGCGGGCTGGTGCCGCTGGAACGCCTGCGCCAGGCGCTCGCCCGCCGCGCGCCGGATGCGCTGACGCCGATCCCCGACACCCCCATGCCGCGCGAATTGCAGCCGTTGGTCGAAACGCTCAACCAGTTGCTGGCCCGGATGCGCGTGACCATCAGCCGCGAACGTCGCTTTACCAGCGATGCCGCGCATGAATTGCGCACGCCGCTCACTGCGCTCAAAATCCACCTGCAGCTTGCCCGCATCACCCGCGGCAAGGACGCCGAGACCGCACTGGATTACGCGGAAGAAGGCGCATCGCGCCTGCAGCACACCTTGCAGCAGCTGCTGACGCTGGCACAAGTGGAAGGGCCTTTTTCATGGGACGAGGCGCAGCGCACGTATGCCGACGAAGTCGCCTGTCTGGCCATGCGCGACGCGGCGCCCGATGCGCCCGAGCGCGTCGTGCTCGAAACTGACGAACCCCCGGTCGAACTGGCGCTGCCGCAGGCGCTGGCCGTCACGGCTCTGCGCAACCTGCTCGACAACGCGTTGCGTCACGCGCCGGCACAACACAGCGTCAAACTGAAGATTCAATCCGCGCACGATACCGTCTGTTTCCGCGTGTGCGACAGCGGACCGGGGCTCACCACGGATGAACTGACCCGGGTCACGCAACGTTTCTGGCGGCGCGACGCGGGCCGGGGCAGCGGGCTGGGGCTCGCTATCGTTGTTGCCGTTACCGAGCGCTGCGGGGGATCGCTCGCTCTGGTACAGCGGCCCACGGGCGGACTGGAGGCGAGTTTGACGTTGCCGAGAGCGAAACGTGGGTCGCCCCTGGTTTCCTAGACACAGTTGCATATCAAGCTTATGAGTCCGCATCGAAACGCAGACGCCGTGGTAACGAACAAATAAAAGCTGGACTGAAAAATCACGTAACCGCTTGTTTTAACAAGACAGCCGGATCCTGGCTCAAAAAGACCGACAAATATAAGTTGGGCCGACCGCGTTCATGTTGCACGACCGTGTGACAAATATAAGTTGGACTGGAGGCGGGCGTAATATGGAAGCGAATGGTGCCCTCTGTCCCTTGGCGAACAACCGACAGCTGTTCGGCCTTATGTGGAGCGCTACATAGCCCCCCTGCAAAATTCACCCAACGCCCTCGCCAGCAACCCCAAGCGAAAGCCCCGCCGCCGGGTGAGCTTGCCGGAGCGGATTCGCACGCAGAAACGCAGCCAACAGCGCCACAAATAGCGGGCGCAATAAAAGGGCCTTCAAACCCAGACGGACCATCGCCCGCAGCAACCAGCGCAGGTTGTAGCCAGCTATTGCCGTCTGAAATTGGCCGGCTACTAACACGGTCTCGCCGTACATCCTACTAGTGTCGTGAATCTTAAATATCGAAACATAAAACGGCGTCTTTTTCCGCATGGCGGCGTTGCTCGTCGTTGCCATAGAGCCAGCTATGTCGCCTCCTCGCGCCTTGCCCCGCGAAAAAATCCATC
>JBAQND010000030.1:0-6320 GCA_049303455.1 Thiobacillus sp. | reverse complement strand
ACAGATGACCGCTTCCGGAAGCCTGCGCAACATGATCCCGTAGCCAATGCCGATGGCGATCGGGAAGGTTTCGCCGACGATCGCATAACCGCCCATGAAGCGCCTTTCGTGGTCGAACAGATGCATGGAGCCGCCCATTCCCCCGCTGCACCCGTCGCGGCGGCCGTAGAGTTCTGCCATCACTCGTCCCGGCGGCACGCCTTTCACCAGCGCATGCACATGCTCGCGATAGGTGCTGACCACGTAGTCGGACGGCTCGGCCGCGTGCAACACCCCGACGGCCACCGCCTCTTCCCCCGAATACAGATGCAGAAAGCCGCCGAACTCGCCCTCGCTGTAAGCCTGCCCTGCCCGTTCCTCGAAACGCCTGGCAAGCAGCAGATCGCGCACCATGCCGCGCACTTGTTCGCGTTCCATTCTTCAGCCCCGGTTGGATGCGGCTGGCGCATGTGCGTCCGCGACCGCCACGACATCACCTTCCCTCGCCACCGTGACGAAGGCTCTCATTCCAGTCTAGACAATCCGGCGGCCGAATGCGCGGCCCGACGACGGCCGTTCACCCGGCCGCCGAACATGGCTTGCCGGGTCAACGCCGAACGGCCCGGCGTGCCGGCTGCGCATCCATATCCTGGTTCCGGTACCCGGAAACCAACGCTGTCCGGTGCTGCCCATCCCCGCCGTAATGACGTCATCAATATCCGGGTGGACTTGTCGGGCTTGATCGGCCGGTCGCCCCTGACCAAGCTCGGCACCGATCAATTGCGTATCACGACCAGCTGGAGTGGGCTTTTTCGCCCACCAATAATCGGAAACAAAGACCGGTACAGTGCGGATTGTTGGCCTTCAGGAAAAAATACCAGCCGAACGTCAGCCTTCACTTTCGGGGTAAGTCGCTAACAATTGGCTACACCAGGCCCACCTGGCACTCTGTTACGCTGCCAGCTTGCCGCCCGTGAGCCGAGGCGTGAGTCCGCAATGACTACAAAAAACCGTGCTTATCCGGTTAACTCCCAAGGACACTACCGGCGGTGGCGAGAACCCCGATTTCCGCACTACCCGTAGTGGTAGCACCAAGATTTTGGGAGTTAACCGGGTAAGCACGCAAAAAACCTTTACACCCAAAGCATCGACCCGTGAAGCTTGTCAAGTCCAAACAACGCGTCGCCGACCACGGGGAAGTGTTCACTCCCACATGGATGGTCGAGGCGATGCTCGACCTTGTGAAGGGTGAGACGGAGCGCATCGACGCCCGTTTTCTGGAACCGGCGTGCGGGAGCGGCAATTTCCTCGTGCGCCTCCCGCACCGCAAGCTTGCCGCGGTCGAACTCAAGTACGGCCAGTCAGTCAGACTTCGAGCGGCGGCACTACGCGCTGCTCGCGTTGATGTGCATCTACGGTATCGAGCTGCTGCCGGACAATATCGACGAGTACCGGACGAACGTGCTGGAAATCCTCACCGGTTATCTGAACGGCGATGTGTCGGACGACCTTCATCGCGCTGCCGGCTATGATCGCCGGCGCCGTGCCCCAGCCCGTCGTTGATGTTCTTCAGCCGGTCGATATCGATGAACAACAAGGCCAGGCGTTCATGGTTTTCATGCAAGCCGGTCAGCATCTGCGCCAGCGTATTGCTGAATCCTTCACGGTTCGGCAAGCCGGTCAGGCTGTCGAAGTAGGCAATCTGCTTCAGATGCTGCTGCGCCGCTTCGCGCTGGCGATTTCGGCATGGAGCATTTCGGCACGCCGCTGCAATTCACCCATCTGGCGCTGCACCTGGCGGCGCAGGAAGGCCGCGATCGCCAAGACCAGGCCCAGCACGACCGCCACGCCTGCCACGGCCCACGGCAGCCAATGGGCATAGCGATCCGACGGTGTCGCTTCCAGCCAGCGGCGCAGGGAATCGTAATACGCGGAATGGTGGTCAGCCTTGAGCTGGGCCAGATGATGGTCAAGTGCGGCCAACACTGCAGGATCGGCCGCCTTGGGCGCGGCATAATGCACAAACACCGGATTGAATACGATGGCCGTTACGACCACATCCGGCTCGTGCGCATGCAGCGCGGCAAACACCCGGTTGACTGCCCCGGCGTCGACGTGCCGCTGTGCGACCGCCTGCATTACCTGGGGATAGGTGTCGACATGCACGGGCGTGAAGGCGGCATCGAAACGGGCCGCCAGTTCGACCAAAGCCTGGCCGTGGGTGCTGCTGCGCATCAAGGCGACGCGCTTGCCTTTAAGGTCAGGCAGCGATTCGACGCGGGCACCGGCATGCCGGAACACCATGCCCCAGTTTCCGACCAGGCTCTGCTTGGAAAGCTTGAACTGGCTTGCACACGCTTCGGTATAGGCGAAGCCCACCAGCAGATCGATCTCGCCCGCTCGAGGCGTTCCACCTGTTTGTCGAACGCGTCCGGCGCAAACACCAGTTTCCAGCCTTCGCGGTCCGCCACCCAGCGCAGCATGTCGATCGCGATGCCTTCGGGTTGCGCCCCGGCGGGCGCACTGACGATCGGCGGGTTCTCGAACACCCCGACCCGCACCACCGGGGTATCCGATGTCGCCCATGCCAGGCCCGTCGACATCGGCCAAAGCAGCCAAAGTTTTATAAATATTTGGCGAGTCACGTGTTTGTCAGGGGCTCGGCTCTCGGTTCGTCATCTATTAAGCGGCATTGACCGGGCTGATCTTGAATCGGTAGGGGGATAGGCCGACCCATCGGCGTCGGCCTGAAATCTAGCGGCAGGCCCGCGCATTAACAACCCCGCCGCAGGCAGGGAAACCGGGCGGCTATCGGGACGCCGCCAGATCGGCGGCAATGTGCCGGGCGAGTTGCCGTGCCGCGGCCCGGATGTCGTCTCCCGCCGTGGCTCCAGGCGCAACCGGGCCGATTTCAATGCCATACAGGTCGATGCGCGAGGGCAGACCGCCGAGTTCGCGCGCCAGTGACAAGGCGTCGATGACCCCGAGCCCGTGGCTGGACAGCCCTTGGCTGTAGGCAGGCCACGTCTCGGTGCCAAAACGGCGTATGTCACCGATCGGGCTGCCACTTTGCATGGCGTCGATCAGGATGACCCAGGCGGTGTTTTCAAGCAGGGGGATCAAGTTGGCGCCCGGGCGATCCAGCTTGTCGATGCGCGCGTCGACCCCAATGGCCGACAAGGCATCGGCGACCAGCCAGCCGGCCCGGTCATCGCCCGACGGCGAGCCGATGCCGAGAATGCGCACTTGGTTCATTCGCGTTCGACGTTCATCCGCAGGAAATGGGTGGCGCAGGAAATGCAGGGATCGTAGTTGCGGATGACTTTCTCGCAATGCAGGCGCAGCGCGTCGTCGGGATGGTCGAGCCCGAAATTGAGCAGCGACAGCCGCAGGTCTTCCTCGATGCGCGCCTGGTTCTGGCTGGTCGGCGGCACGATGCGGACGTTGACCACGCGGCCGTCGTCGTCCATTTCGTAGCGATGCCACAACAGGCCGCGCGGCGCCTCGGTGCAGCCGGTAGCGACGCCGGCGCGCGGGCTGACCGGCACCCAGGGCGAATCCGGCACGCGGTAGGCATCGAGCAGGCGCAGCGCTTCGTGCAGGGCGAGCAGGATTTCCACCGCGCGCGCGACCAGGCCGTGGAACAGGTTGCGGCTCGGCAGCACGAGACCGGTTTCGGCCAGCAACGCCTTGACCGGTTCGGGCAGGCGGTCATGGTTGAGATTGAGGCGCGCCAGCGGCCCGACCAGGTAGGGCTGACCGTGATAGCTGGCGAACAGCGCGGTGGAATGCGCCTGATGCTGCTCGGCGAAGTGCGCGTCGAAGGCATCCGCCTCGATCCGCAGCCCGTCGCTGACGCCGATCAGGCCGCGCTCGATGGCATAGTCGACCGGGTGCCGCGTCGCGACCGAGACGAAGGCCTGGTCGTCCTGCGGCACCGCAATGCCCGCGGTCCAGCGGATCAGCGCTTCGGCCTCGGGCAAGGCGGCGCGCAGCTTGTCGCGGATCGCGCGGACCCGGGCGAGCGGCGGCGCGCCATGGAAGCCGCCGATGCGCACGCCCACCGGATGCACCGAGCGCGCGCCGAACAGTTCCATCAGTTCGTTGCCCAGCGCCTGGATGCGCAAGCCGCGGCGCACTTCGTCCGGCGCGATCTTCGCCAGTTCGATGGCGCTGCTGCAGCCGAAGAAATCCGGCGCGGCCAACAGGTGGATGTGCAGGCTATGGCTCTGGATCCATTCGCCGCAGTAGAACACCCGGCGCATGGCGCGCGCCCACGGATCGAGATCGACGCCGAAGAGTGCTTCCAGCGCCTGCGCCGCGGTGACCTGGTAGGCCACCGGGCAGATGCCGCAGATGCGCGCCACCATGTCGGGGATTTCCGTGTAGTGGCGGCCCTCCAGAAACTTCTCGAAGAAGCGCGGCGGCTCGAAGATGCGCAGGCGCAGCTGGGTGATGGCGCCGTCGTCGATGCGCAGGTCGAGCGCGCCCTCGCCTTCCACCCGCGCGAGCACGGGCACGTGGATCGAAACCGTTCGCTTCTGCTCACTCATCGCCGCGCAGCCTCAATTTGTCGGCGGCCGCGAGAAACACCGGCGCCTGGCTGTTGATCGACTGGAAGCGCTGAACGATGTCGCGCGGCGCCAGCCCCAGGCTTGCGAACTGCGCCGCCAGCGCGTCGGTGTTGGCGTGGTCCGCCGGGCCGTAGCAGCCGTAGCAGTCGCGCCCGAGGCCGGGGCACAGCGCGCCGCAGCCGGCCCGCGTCACCGGCCCCATGCAGGCGATGCCGCGGCTCACCATCACGCAGGCATGGCCCTGGCGCTTGCATTCGGTGCACACCTTGTCGGCGTTGTCGCGCGGCGCCACCCCGAGCAGCAGGGAATTCACCACCGCCAGCATCTGCGGGCCGCTGACCGGGCAGCCCCACAGCTCGAAATCCACTTTCACGTGGCTGGCAATCGGCGTCGACTGGGCCAGGCTGCTGATCGCTTCGGGGTGGCTGTAGATCTGCGCCACCCATTGCGCGCCGTCGGCACCGTTGCGCAAGGCCTGGATGCCGCCGGCGGTGGCGCAGGCACCGATGGGAATCAAGAGACGGCTGTGCCGGCGAATGTGCTGGATGCGCTCGATGTCTTCCGGGGTCGACACGCTGCCCTCGACGAAGGCGACATCCACGTCGGTGTCCGGGTCGAGCGGCCCGGCTTCGGCGAAGTGGACCAGATCGACCCGTTCGGCAAGCGCGAGCAGGTCCTCGCCGAGGTTGAGCAGGGCCAGCTGGCAGCCGTCACAGGAACTGAACTTGTGCACCGCCACGCGCGGCCTGATGGAATTGTTCATCGCTGAGTTCATCAGAAGCCCCGGTGCGCCAGCAGGGTCTTGACCTCGCCCCAGTTGAACACCGGGCCGTCGCGGCAGACGAAGGCGCCGCCGAGCTGGCAATGGCCGCAGCGCCCCACCGCGCACTGCATGTTGCGCTCCATGCTCAGAAACAGCTGCGACTCGGGCAGGCCGCGCGCCAGCAGATTGTCCGCGGCGACGCGCATCATGCCTTCCGGCCCGCACATCATCGCCACCGCACGCGCCGGGTTGAAGCGGGCGAGATCGAACAGTTCCGTCACGCGCCCGACATGCCAGGGCCACAGCGCGCCGCCCTCGTCGGCCGCCACCAGCACCTGGGTATCCGGCAGCTTCGCCCAGTGGTCGTACTGCTCGCGCCAGATCAGGTCGTCGGCGTGCTTCACCCCCTGGATGATGACCAGCTTGCCGAAGCGCTCGCGCCGCCGCAGCACGTAGTGAATCACCGACACCGCCGGCGCGCAGCCGAGTCCGCCGGTGACCAGCACCACATCGCAGCCGCCCATTTCCTGCAGCGGCCAGCCGCGCCCGAACGGTCCGCGCAGTCCCACCCGGTCGCCCGGTTGCAGCGCCGCCAGCCCCTGGGTGACGCGCCCCACCGCGCGGATGGTGTGGCCGATCCCATCGCGCGCCTCCGGGTCGGACATGATGGAAATCGGCACCTCGCCGACGCCGTAGAGATACAGCATGTTGAACTGACCCGGCGCGAAACGGTACGCCGCCTGCGCCGCCGCATCGTCGAGGCGCAGCTTGAGGGAGAAGATGGTCGGCGACTCCTGGCTGCGCGCCACCACGCTGGCGACATGCGGGGGACCGGCATCGATGGCGTGCGGCGCATTCATGGCTGAATCTCGCTGGCCGTCAACGCGGCGACTTCTTCGGTCAGATCGATGCCCACCGGGCACCAGGCGATGCAGCGGCCGCAGCCGACGCAGCCGCTGCGGCCGAACTGGTCGTGCCAGGTGGCCAGCTTGTGGGTCAACCAC
>JBAQND010000029.1:0-28918 GCA_049303455.1 Thiobacillus sp. | reverse complement strand
GCTTCGACCTGCGCCAGTTTGACCTGATTGTCCTTGGCTTGATGCACCAGATCGCGCGCGCGCGCATCGCGGCGGGTGAGGTCGAGATAGATTTCCAGCACGCCCGACGGGTCGTGCCGCAGCCGCGCCAGCACGGCGTGAAAGCCGTAGATGAGCTTTTCCGCGGCGTGTTTTTCAGCAGGCTTCTCGCTCATTGCTTCTTGCTTCCGGCTTTAGGTTTCGACGTCCGCGGTTTGGACGATTTCTTTTTCGGCGCCGATTGCTCGAATGCGCGCTGCATGTCGTGCGCAGCGCTGTCCTGTTCGACCAGGCTGAAATCGATCTTGCTGGTTTCGATGTCGGCACGCAGCACCTTGATGCGCACGCGGTCGCCCAGACGATAACGCTTGCCAGTCCGCTCGCCGAGCATCATGTGCTTGGCCTGGTCGTAGTGGAAGTAATCCTGTCCGAGTTCGGACACGTGAACCAGGCCTTCTATCAGCAGATCGTCGACCGCGACGAACATGCCGAAGCTGGTTACCGCGCTCACCGTGCCGTTGTATTCGTCGCCGACGCGATCGCGCATGAAATACGTTTTCAGCCAGGCATCGACATCGCGGGTGGCGTCATCGGCGCGGCGCTCGGTCATCGAACAGTGGGTGCCGATTTCAGCCAGCCCCTTGACGGGCAGCTTCTCGCCGGCGAGCACCGCCTTGATGCCGCGATGCACCAGCAGATCGGGATAGCGCCGGATCGGCGAGGTGAAGTGGGTGTAGGCCTCATACGCCAGGCCGAAATGGCCCTTGTTGTCCGGGCTGTAGACCGCCTGCCGCAACGAGCGCAGCATCACGGTCTGCAGCAGGCCGTGATCGGGGCGCGGCTTGATCTGCTCCAGCAACTCGGCGTAATCCTTGGCATGCGGCTTGTCGCCGCCGCCGAGCTCGAGCCCGAATTCGGCCAGGAAGCTGCGCAGCGCAGCGAGCTTCTCGGGGGTCGGGCCTTCGTGCACGCGGTACAGCGCGGGTTGCTTGTTTTCCTGCAGATAATCCGAGGCGCAGACGTTGGCCGCCAGCATGCATTCCTCGATGATGCGATGCGCGTCATTGCGGATCACCGGGACGATGTCCTTGATCTTGCCCTGGTCGTCGAAATTGATCTGCGTCTCGGTCGAACCGAAGTCGATCGCACCGCGCTTGGCACGCGCCTTCAGCATGGTGCGGAACAGTTTATCCAGCGCCTGCAGGTGCGGCATCATCGCAGCGTGTTTCGGCTCCGGTTCGGCCGCGCCGGAGAGCCAGTTCCACACCTGATTGTAGGTCAGGCGCGCATGCGAGTAGATCACCGCCGGGTAGAAACGGTATTCCTTGACGCTGCCGGTACTGGTGATGCGCATGTCGCACACCATCGACAGGCGGTCGACCTCCGGGTTGAGCGAGCACAGGCCATTGGACAGCGCCTCGGGCAGCATGGGGATGACGCGGCGCGGGAAGTACACCGAGTTGCCGCGGTTGTAGCCTTCGCCGTCGAGCGCGTCACGCGGCTGCACGTAGTGGCTGACGTCGGCGATCGCCACCACCAGCCGGTAGCCGCTGCGGCCGAGCGGCTCGCAGTACACCGCGTCGTCGAAGTCGCGCGCGGTCTCGCTGTCGATGGTGACGAGCGGCAGATGGCGGATGTCCTCGCGGTCGGCCATGTCCTTTTTCTGCACCTTGCCGGGCAGCCTGGACGCCTGCGCCTCCACCTCCGGCGGGAATATGTAGGGCAGGTCGTGCTTCCTCAGCGCGATCTCGATTTCCATGCCGGGGCCGGTGAAGCTGCCGATGACCTCGGTCACCCGCCCGATCGCCTCGTTGTGGGCACCGGGCTGGGTGATGATCTCCACCGTCACCACCTGGCCGGACCGCGCAGACCCCGCGTGCTCGGCCGGCACAAGGATGTCCTGGTTGATGCGACGATTCTCCGCGATCAGGAAACCGACGCCGCCTTCGAGGTAGTAGCGGCCGACGACGAATTTGTTGACGTGCTCGAGCACCTCGACGATCTTCGCCTCGCGCCGCCCGCGGCGGTCGAGGCCCGCCACCCGCACCATCACCCGGTCGCCGTGCAGCACACGGTGCATTTCCTTGGGCGACAGATAAAGGTCGTCGCCGCCCTCTTCCGGCACCACGAAGCCGAAGCCGTCGGGATGGCCTTCGACACGGCCCTTGATCAGGTCCAGCTTGTCCGGCAGGCACAGCTGGCGCTTGCGGTTGATCATCAACTGGCCGTCGCGCTGCATCGCGCCGAGGCGGCGCTGGAACAGTTCGAACTCGTCCTCGCTGATCTGCAGCTGTTCGGCGAATGCGTCGGTATCGACCGGACAACCGGCCTCGGTCAGCAGTTGCAGGATGTATTCGCGGCTCGGCAGCGGCGACTCGTAGCGTTTGATCTCACGCTCGTAGAACGGATCGGCCAGGCGAATCGCCGGGATTTGAGGCTTGCTTGCGTGACTGCGTGTTTTCTTCGTTGACAATTTAATCTCTGCTCTCTAGAATGCGCGCCTTAGTAGCCCAGATGGCGGAATTGGTAGACGCGCACGGTTCAGGTCCGTGTGCCGCAAGGTGTGGAGGTTCGAGTCCTCTTCTGGGCACCAAATGATGTAAGCAAAAAGCCGACCCCGTGTCGGCTTTTTGCTTTTTTACAGTTTATTTCAAACATTACGCCTCGTAGGGGTGACGACGCACAATCGTCTCCACCCGATCCGGCCCGGTCGACACCACGTCCACCGGCACTTCGCACAGGGCTTCCATCCGCTTCAGATAGGTCTGCGCCTTTTGCGGCAGCTTGTCGAACGCCTGCACACCCACTGTGGTGTCGCTCCAGCCCGGCAGATCTTCGTAAATCGGCTCAACATCGGCAATCGATTCGGCGCCCACCGGCAGGATGTCGCAGACCTCGCCGTCAATCTTGTAGCCCACGCACACCCGCACGGTTTCCAGTCCGTCCAGCACGTCGAGCTTGGTCACGCACAGCCCGGACACGCCGTTGATCTGGATCGCACGCTTGAGTGCGGCCGCATCGAACCAGCCGCAGCGGCGCGCGCGCCCGGTGGTGGAGCCAAACTCATGGCCCTTTTCACCCAGGTACTGGCCGATATTGTCGAACAGTTCGGTGGGGAACGGGCCCGAGCCGACGCGCGTGGTGTAGGCCTTGGTGATGCCCAGCACGTAGTGCAGGGAATTCGGGCCCACGCCGGCGCCGGTGGCGGCGCCGCCAGCGGTGCAGTTGGAAGACGTCACAAACGGGTAGGTGCCATGGTCGATGTCGAGCAGGGTGCCCTGCGCGCCCTCGAACAGCAGGTTGCCCCCCGCCTTGTTGACTTCGTACAGGCTGCGCGGCACATCGGCCACCATCGGCTTCAGGCGTTCGGCCATGGCCATCATGGTGTCGAGCGTCTGGTTGAAGCTCACCACCTCGGCCTGGTAATAGTTTTTCAGCATGAAGTTGTGGTGATCGAGCACTTCGCCCAGCTTGGCGGCAAAGCGTTCGCGGTGGAACAGGTCCTGCAGGCGCAGCGCGCGACGCGCCACCTTGTCTTCGTAGGCAGGGCCGATACCGCGCCCGGTGGTGCCGATCTTGCCGGCGCCCTTGGCAATTTCCCGTGCCTGATCGAGCGCCACATGATGCGGCATGATGAGCGGGCAGGCTTCGCTAAGCTTGAGGCGGCTCGCCACGTCGACCCCGGCGGCCAGCAGCATGTCCATTTCTTCCAGCAGCGCGGTCGGCGACAGCACAACGCCGTTGCCGATGTAGCAGGTGACGTTGTCGCGCAGGATGCCCGACGGGATCAGGTGCAGCACGGTTTTCTTGCCGGCCACCACCAGCGTGTGACCCGCGTTGTGGCCGCCCTGGAAGCGCACCACGCCCTGCGCGCGGTCGGTCAACCAGTCGACGATCTTGCCCTTGCCCTCATCGCCCCACTGGGTGCCGATGACGACGACGTTTTTTGCTGCCATGCTGCTATCTCCCTTTATTTATTGTGTGTCCGAACTGGCCATGGCCAGTTCGCGCAAGTCCAGACTGAAACCGGTGGCCGGACGCGCCCGGCCGAACACCCGCCCGACTTCGTCGTAGCGTCCGCCCTGCGCAATCGCATGGCTGCGTCCGCCAGTGTAGGCGGCAAATACGACCCCGCTGTGATAACCATAGCCACGCAGTTCGGCCAGATCATAGGCCGCCTCGACATTGACCAGCCCCTGGTCGAGCAACGCCAGGGTATCCAGTGCGGCCGCGACCGCGGCCAACTGTGGCAGGCGCGCACGCGCCTCGGCCAGCACGCTGCGGTCGCCATACAGCCGCGGCAGCGCGGCAAAGGCGTCGCGCAGGACAATCGGCAAGCCGGCAGTGAGGACAGCCACGGCGCTGCTGTCCTTGGCCTGTAACGCACCGAACAACTGGTGCTCGACCTCACCGCTCAAGCCGGCTTCCTGCGCCAGCGCACGATAAACCCCGACATGGCCAATGTCGAGCTGCACCGTTTTCACGCCGCACGCGGCCAGACCCTGAAGCATCAGCGTGAGGATTTCAAGATCAGCCTCGGCGCCGGCTTCGCCATACAGTTCCGCGCCGATCTGGATCGGCTCGCGCGAGCGATGAAAACCGTCGGACTGAGTGTGCAGCACGCTGCCCGCGTAGCACAGGCGGTTGACAGCATTGACGGCCAGCAGATGCGCATCGATGCGCGCCACCTGCGGCGTGATGTCCGCACGCACGCCCATCAGGCGCCCGGACAACTGATCGACCAGCTTGAACGTCTTCAGGTCGAGATCGGCCCCCACCCCGGTCAGCAGCGAATCGAGGTATTCCATCAGCGGCGGGATCACCAGCTGGTAGCCGCGGCCGCGGAACAGGTCGAGCAGCGCGCGCCGCATGTCTTCCATGCGCCACGCCCGCGGCGGCAGCACATCCTCGACGTTTTCAGGCAATAACCAGGCAGTCATGTCAGTTCAGTATCCGCAACTAAAAAACGCCGCCCAACATCGAGGCAGCGCCGATAAAACGCAACTGGCCGTCGCTGAGTTCCAGCATCCTGCGAAAGCCGTCCCGCCACAAGGCAGGTGCGGCAAACGGCAGGATCCCTTCAATCACCAGCAACAGACCGATTGCAGCAAGCCAGTCGGGGCCAGTCACTGACCACCGGCTGCACGCGGATTCTTCATGTACTTGAAGAAGTCTGCGCTGGGGTCGAGCACCATGACGTCGCTCTTGCTCGCGAAGCTCTCGCGATACGCCTGCATCGAACGGTAGAACGCATAAAACTCGGCATTTTTGCCATACGAGGCGGCGTACACCGAAGCAGCCTTGGCATCGCCCTCACCCTTGACGCCCTGGGCATCCCGGTAGGCCTCGGCCACGATCACGTCCTTCTGCTTGTCGGCGTCGGCCCTGATTTTTTCGGCTTCGGCCGCGCCGGTCGAGCGCAGCTCGTTGGCCACCTGCTTACGTTCGGCTTCCATCCGGCGATAGACGTTTTCCGACACCGCCTCCGGCAGATCGACCCGCTTGATGCGCACGTCCACCACCTGCACGCCGATCGTTCGCGCGTCCTGGTCCGCCTTGGCGCGGATGATGCTCATGATTTCCTCACGACTTCCCGACACCACCGCGTTGATGGTGCGTTTCCCGAACTCGGCGCGCAGGCCGTCGTTGACCGTCTGGTTCAGGCGAATCTGCGCCCGCCGCTCATCGCCGCCGACCGACACATAGAACTGCCGGGCATCGATCACACGCCACTTGATGAACGAATCGACCAGCACGTTTTTCTTTTCCGAGGTGATAAAGCGCTCGGGGTCGGCCGAATCCATCGTCAGGATACGCGTATCGAAATAGCGCACGTTCTGCACCAGCGGCAGCTTGAAATAGAGGCCGGGCTTGGTCTTCACCGACACCACCTCACCCAGCTGGAACACCAGCGCGTTCTGCCGCTGGTCCACCGTGAACATGCTGGCGCTCAGCACCACCAGCAACGCAATCAGCGCAATCAGGATAAAGCCGAGATACTTGCTCATGGCCGCTCCTCCCGATCACGGTTACGCAGGGCATCACGCGAACGCGTGTCCATCGGCGAGGGCGTTGTCGTGGCCGGCGATTGCGACAGGGCACCCGGGCCAGCGACATAGGGCTGACTCACGGTCTGCTGCAATTTGTCGAGCGGCAGATACAGGAGGCTGTTGCCGCCCTTCTGATCCACCAAGATTTTGCTGGTGTTGTTCATGACGGTCTGCATGGTGTCGAGATACATACGCTGGCGCGTGACCTGAGGCGCCTTCTGGTATTCGGTAAAAATTTGCGCGAAGCGGCTGGCCTCGCCCTCGGCGTTGGCAATCACCGACAGCTTGTAGCCCTCGGCCTCTTCCGTCAGACGCGACGCCAGACCGCGGGCGCGCGGCACGACGTCGTTGAAATAGGCCTCGGCCTCATTTTTCAGGCGCTCACGATCCTGCCCCGCCTTCACCGCGTCGTCGAACGCGGCCTGCACCTGCTCGGGTGGCTGGATGTTCTGCAAGGTCACCTGGCTGATGCTGATGCCGGTGTTGTAGCGATCGAGAATCTGCTGCAGCAACACCTTGGCGCTCGCTGCAATTTCAGCGCGGCCTTCATACAGCACAAAATCCATCTTGTTTTTGCCGACGATTTCGCGCATCGCGGTTTCCGCCACTTGCAGCACCGTTTCTTCGGGCCCACGGTTAACGAACAGGAAATCGACCGGATCTTTCAGGATGTACTGAACGGCAAACTGCAGATCGATGATGTTCTCATCGTCCGTCAGCATCAGCGATTCCTTCAGCACCTTGCTCTTGACGTCGCTGCGATAGCCAACTTCAACGGTGCGCACCTGATCGACGTTGACCACCTCGCGCGACTCGATCGGCCACGGCAGATGCCAGCGCGGACCGGGTTCGGTCGTCTCGACATACTCTCCGAAGCGCAGCACCACGCCGCGTTGGCCAGCGTCGATGATGTAAAACCCGCTCGCCACCCACACCAGCACCAGCGCGCCGATCAGCAAGCCGACCAGACCGCCGCTCGGCATGCCCCCGGTGGAAAGCCCACCTCCGCCGCCCTCTCCGCCATCGCCGCCCTCCTTGCCGCCGAACATGCTGTTCAGGCGCTGGTTGATGCGACGCCAGATATCGTCGAGGTCGGGCGGTCCGCTGTTTTTGTTGCGGTTACCGTTGTTGCCCCATTGGGGATCGTTCCATGCCATATCGATTTATTCAGAGATAACTTCAGTTTGAAGAGAGGTGTCGTCTGGCGCGCCGGCTTCATGCTGAACGCGGCCGGCGCGAAGAATTTCCGACAGCGCCTCGCGTAAAAGTTCAAGTCCGGCGCCAGTTTGCGCGGACACATACACGCTTTGAAGTCTACCATACTCGTCGCGCGCCACTCCCGGGGCCACGCCCGTCAGATCGAGCTTGTTGTAGACGCGAAGCTGCGGCACGGCATCGGCGCCGATTTCATGCAGCACCTTTTCGACCGCCTCGATCTGACGCTCGCGTCCGGCGCTGGACGAGTCAATCACATGCAGCAGCAAATCGGCTTCAGCCGTGGCTTCCAGCGTGGCGCGGAAGGCCGCCACGAGATCATGCGGCAGGCGGGTGATGAAGCCGACCGTATCCGACAGCACCACCTCGCCCACCTCGGGCAGATAGATCTTGCGCGTGGTGGTGTCGAGCGTGGCGAACAACTGGTCGGCCGCATAGGCATCGGCGCGCGTCAGCGCATTGAACAGGGTGGACTTGCCCGCATTGGTGTAGCCCACCAGCGCCACCGACAGCACGTTCTGGCGCGCCCGCGAACGACGCTGGGTGCGGCGCTGCTTGCCCAGTTTGGCGAGCCGCTCGCGCAGCGCCTTGACCCGCGTGCCGATCAGGCGGCGGTCGGTTTCCAGCTGTTTCTCGCCCGGGCCGCGCATGCCGACGCCGCCGCGCTGACGCTCGAGGTGAGTCCAGCCGCGCACCAGACGCGTTGATAAATGCTGCAGCTGGGCCAGTTCGACCTGCAATTTGCCTTCCGCACTATTGGCGCGGCGGGCAAAGATATCCAGGATCAGGCTGACACGGTCGATCACCCGACAGTGCAGGCGACGCTCCAGATTGCGTTCCTGGGCGGGTGACAACTCATGGTTGAAAATAACGACATCGGCTTCGGTCGCGGCCACCAGCGCTGCGACTTCATCGGCCTTGCCGCTGCCCACGAACAGGGCGGCGTCCGGACGGCTGCGTTTGCCCTGAACCTCTCCCCGAACATCGAGCCCCGCCCCCGCGGCCAGCAGACGCAACTCGGCCACGCTTTCGGCAAAATCCGGCGTCCCGAAGTCGAGTGCCACCAGGATGACGCGCTCGCCGCCCGCGTGCCGCTCAATCAACTGCAATTCTCCACGTGGCCGGTGCATCATGGTCGGGCATGGCATCGCGGCCCCTGCCACAATTGGCGCGGCTCACGCACGCCCCCCGCGGGGCGCGACATGGTTCATACGGGTATCGGGTATTCAAGCAGTGTCCAGGAAAGTGGCGGCTGGGGATTCAGACCGCAAATTCCAGTTCAAGATTGCGCCGCCGGCCGCGGCCGCGGCATGCTTCACAGCCTGGCAGGCGGCAGGCTGACAATGACGGCGCCACCCTCTTTTCTTTCCACCACCAGGGCGCCTTTTTTTTGCGCGTCGTCCAGAATCTTGCCAAACGCGCTGTAGCCATATTCCGACTCGCTGAAGCCCGGGCGAATCCGCTTGATGGTGTTCTTGATGAGGGAGGCCGAAATGGAACCTTCGCCGCCCCGCTCCGCCACCAGTTGCTCCACCGTGCCCACCACGATTTCAATCGCCTGGCCCTTCTTCTCATCGGCGCTCGGCTCGGCCTTGGCCGAGATCCGGCCCTCGTCAGCCGCCGCCGTCGTTTCCGCCGCCGCCGGGCGGGCTCGCCGCCGGGTCGGACTCACCGCCTTGGGCGCGCCGCCCGCTGTCTCTTTCGCGGGCGTGACCGAAGCTGCCGGCTTCCTGGCGGGTGCTTTGGGTGCGGCCTTGATCTGCACTAGGTCTTCATAAAAAATAAACTCGTCGCAGTTTCCGATCAGCAGCGACGACGCCGAGCCGCGCACGCCGATTCCGATCACGCTCTTGCCGTTTTCCTTGAGCTTGGAGACCAGCGGCGAAAAGTCAGAGTCCCCGCTGATGATCACGAAGGCATCAATGTGCGTCTTGGTGTAGCAGAGGTCGAGCGCGTCCACCACCATGCGGATATCCGCCGAATTCTTGCCCGACTGCCGCGCATGCGGAATCTCGATCAGCTCGAACGCCGCCTCGTGCATGTCCCGCTTGAATTCCTTGTAGCGGTCCCAGTCGCAGTAGGCCTTCTTCACCACAATGCTGCCCTTGAGCAGCAGCCGCTCAAGAATGGGGCGAATCTTGAAATCGGGATAGTTGGCTTCTTTAATGCCAATGGCCACGTTTTCGAAGTCACAAAACACGGCGATGTTGCGGTTATCCGGTGTGCTCATCGTTCTTTCCCCATGGGTAATCGTTCTTGCTCCCGGTGATCAGCCTTTATCGGCCAAGCCTTTGGTCAGCAAGTCGGCAACGGTTTCATTGATGCCCGTCTGGCGTGCTTCTGCAAGCGCATGAATCTGCTTCACCAACTCGCCATCGAGCTTGACGGCAAAGGCGACCAGGCCCTGCGCCTGCTCGAGCTTGCGCTGTTCGCGCCGCGACGCGACCGCGCCGGCCGCACTGCCAAAGCGATCCGGCGTGCCGGCTTGTTTCATCTGGCCCGTGATTTTCAGGCCTTCGTTTCTGTCGAGATCGGATTTCTTCATGGGTTTTCCTGGATTGCTTGAGTAAATGCTAGGTCATTGGTCTGCGCTATTAAAGCCACGCCCTCTGCCTTGCGCAGATTAGTCGACAGCATAAGCGATGCAGCCGCATTACGCTGATTTCGTCGCAGTGCACCATCAACGGCGCGACAGAGCGCGTGGCGGGATGGCAAGTCCAACTGAGCACGAGCCCACCAAATTGCTATTTAGCGAGACCTGACCCCTGCTTTTCTTTGAGGCCACGCCATCTGCTTTACCTGCTTTACGCAGAACAGATGACAGCATAAGCGATGCTGCCGCATTACGCTTATTTCTCGCAGTGCGCCTGCCAAGGCCGCGACAGAGAGCGAGGCTGGATGGCAAATCAAACTGGGCACGAGCCTGATTGCTATTTAGCTAGACCTGACCCCCGTTTTTCGACCTGACCCCCGTTTTTCTATTTAGCTAGACCTGACCCCTGTTTTTGCGGAAGGATAGCCTCCAAGGGTGCGCCCGTGCCGGGCGCACCAACAAAAAGCCGGGGTCATCAGACCCCGGCTTTTTGTCAACCTAAATGCAGCTGAAAATTACATCTTCCAGCTGTACTGGATGCCCAGCGCATTCTGGTCCATTTCGACGGTTTCCGTTCCCATCGGAGTGGGAGACATACCGGCCATCACCGGCAGGATGGAGGCACCGCTGACGTCATTGCTGAAGCCGTGCATGTAGCTCATGGTCAATTCATTACCCGATGCCAGCGTGTACGTGAAACCAACAGTTACATGATCCTCGATCACACCGGGGGCCAGAATGTTGAAGGTCACATCGCTTGCCGAAACGGGGTTGTCACCATGGTTCCAGCCCGCGCGCACGGTCAGCTGCTGGCTGTACTTGTACTCCGCACCCAGCTTCCACACATCAATGTCCTGCCAGCCAAAACCAGGACCATTGTCCGCGCCCAACTGCGCCATAACCAAGCTAGGATTGGCAATTGAATTGACGTCGCTATAGCTGATGCGCTGGTAATCCAACGCCAACTTGAAGACAGGAGTCGCCTGCCAGGCCACGCCGAGGTTGTAGTTTTCGGGAATGTCGAAGCCACCCTGCTCGGCAAACAATCCTGCGTAATCATCGAACTCGTCGAAGCTCATCTTGGATGCGTAGGCGGCGCCGATGGTCACGGTCGGGGTGATCTTGCCCATGTAGCCAATGCGAACACCGTAACCATAAGCGCTGTCATGCCCGTGGTTGGTAACGTGCGTCGGGTCAGAAGTAATCATTGGGTTTGTAAAAGCCTGCAGGCCGTTAGCCTCGAAGGCCTGATAACCCAGCAATGGCGAAATGCCGATGGAATGGTTGGGGGCGATTTTGTACGCGATAGTCGGCGCGACGATCAACTGGATCAGGTCGACACCCAGATCGCCCTGCCCACACAGCATGTTGCTGGCGGGCGAGCCGGGGCCGCACATGCCTGCCGCGATCTGTCCACCAGGATAGTCCGTGTTCATCCCGCCATTGCCATAAACCGTTACACCCAGCGCCAATGTCGAGGACATTTGCTTGGTCATGCCGAACTCGGGAATAAAGAAGTATTCGCTGTCGCTATCCACGCTCATGTCCAAGGTGCCCAAGCCGGTGCGCGAGGCGTTGCGGTTGGGGTTGAACAGATCGACGCCCAGATCGAGGCGGTCGCCGGCGAACGCCATGGATGCCGGGTTGTTGGCGCCGCCGAAGGCATCGTCGTACGAGGCTGTGGCGGCGCCGCCCATACCCTTGGCCTTCATGCCGTTGCCATGGGAAAAGTAACCGTTGGTGGCGTAGGCGCTGCCAGCCAGACCGGCCAGCGCCATGAAGGCGAATACTTTTGTGAACTTCATTGTTGTCTCCTTGGGCAAAAGTTATTGCAGATAAACTGCTTGAATGACCTGACCCGAAGGCTACGCTAGCGTTAGGGCTTAGACAAGGCAGTCGGCGCATCTGATTCAAACAATCTAGCGGTGTGTGGTACAAAAGACACACAAAAAAAATGAGCCGATCAATTCGGCTCATTTTTTATGAGGTCTTAGCTGTTCTTGTCTTAGCTGTTCTTGTCTTAGCTGTTCTTATAGAGATGCTTAGATAAACAGGCAGATATCGGTCTCGCCAGCGAATTCGAAGAAAGTGGCGGCACCGCCGTATTCGAGGCCGTCGATGAAGTCGGAATGCGAGAAGCCGAACAATTCGACGGTCATCTGGCAGGCAATGAATTTGACTTCGGCTTCCTGGCACAGCTCGCGCAGTTCGGGAATGGTAGCCACGCCGTTGTTGGAGATGGTCTGCTTCATCAGGGCCGTCGCCACGCTTTCATAGCCGGGGATGATGGCCTGGATGGCGTTGGGCATGTTCCAGTTGATGCTCTTGAACCACTTGGGGCCGAACGGCATCTTCATCGGCATGCCGGGGTTGCCGAGAGGGCTGACCTTGAGCACGGACAGATCCTTGCGGACAAGCTGGAGGCCGTAGAAGGTGAAGAAAATCTGTGTTTCGTAACCCAGTGCAGCCGCCGTGGAGGCGAGGATGAACGGGGGGTAAGCCCAGTCCAGCGTGCCCTTGGTGGCAATGATGGCCATTTTTTTAGTATCCATGCGTCTCTCCTGTTCCTGTCAAAAAAAACAGCGCCGTGTGTTCGAAGGAACAGACGGCGCTGATTTTAATCAATTGTTTACTTTTTCTTCATGAAGAAGGTGAATTCGCCACCGGCTTCGGCAGTGGACAACAGTTCGTTGCCGGTCTGCTTGGCGAAAGCGGCGAAGTCCTTGACCGAACCCGGGTCGGTCGAGAGGATTTTCAACACTTGACCGCTGGTGACTTCGGCCAGGGCTTTCTTGGCACGCAGAATGGGCAACGGGCAGTTCAGGCCGCGCGCGTCGAGTTCTTTATCGAAATTCATAGGGGTCTCCTTACAGGAAATCAATTAAATAAGTATGTAGTAAAAAACGCTGCGGTACCTTAAACCAGAAGCCCCCTCATTGCAACCGAAATTGCTGCCTTGCGAGGAAATTCCGTGCGGTCCCGGTGCTTAGCGCGGCATGCTGAGCGCGTTGCCTGAACGCGCCCAGGCCATGATGCCGCCCGCCAGATTATGCATGTTGTCGAAACCTCTGGAGGCCATGAACGCACAGGCCTGAGCCGAGCGCGCGCCGGAGCGGCAATAGATCACCACGGGCTTGTCCTGGGGTATATCGGCCGCACGCAGCGGCAGCAGGTGCAGCGGGATGTGGATGGCGCCATCGATGACGCCTTGTGCGACTTCCGCCTCGGTGCGCACATCGATCAGATGCGCGCCTTTGGCGGCGATTTCCGCGACGTAGCCGGGGTCGACTTCCTTGAAACCTGACAGTCCAAACATAAGAATCACACTCCTGTAATGGAGAAGTTAGTGTTTGCTAATATACCCTGAAACGGCGCGCGCGCCAAGAGAGGGGATCGCCGCCGCCCCTGTGGGAGTGGCGCCCTCGCCACGATTTTCGCGCTACCGCGATCGCCACGGCATCGGGCCGAGGGCGGCCCTCCCACACAGCGTTCAGCAGCGCTGGGCGCCGTGATACAGGTTGACGACGTGACGGGCCTCTGCGAAGAACAGCCAGCGTTCGACTGCGGCGCCGGCAAGGCCGGCAAAGGCCGCGATGATGGCCGCGGTCTGGCCGCCTTGCTGGTTGAAGATCCACATCAGCATGAGGCCGGGCACCGCAAAGCCCAGCACGAACACCACGGCCTTGAGCAAGCTGGCTCTCTGCCGCGCGACCTCGAAGCCGAATTCCTGGGTAAGGAAGGTGCCGTGGGTGTGGCCGGTGTCGAGCAGCTTGACCTTGGCGCGGGTGAGGCCGGTGGCGGTGTTGATGGTGGGCGACAGGCCCGGGCTGCGGATCCAGAAGTAGTAGATCGCCTTCAGGACCGCTGCGATGGCCATGATCAGCGCCGCCATGGCGATGTAGGGCGTGGTGTCGAGGCCGGCGACGACGGCGCCCAGCAGCAGCAGCAGGCTGCCGCTGGCGTACCCGAGCGCCAGGTAGTTGGCCGGCACCAGCGGCGTATTCCACTGACGGATGGTTTTCAGGCAGGCGTAGATCATGCCGGTGGAGAACACCGTGATCCAGGCCATCACCGCGGTCAGAAAACCGCTGCTGACGCGCAGCCACTGCGGCGCGTCGAACATGATGCTGGCAAGGTAGATCAGCGCCAGCGGCATGAACACCACGGCGAACACGCCTTCGCGCGACAGCCACGAGGTGCGGAAACGGCTGAACGCGCGCCAGGCGTTTTTCGGGTTGGCGAGGTGGAAGGTCGACGACAACAGGCCGAACACGACCAGGGACAGCGCGATGAGGCCGCCCGCGACGAGCTGGTCATTGCTGAAGCTGCCGCCGAGCTTGAAGAAGTCGGCAATGAACAGCAGCGAGAACAGGCCGAAGCCGGCGCCCGATGCGACGGTGAAGAAAATGACTGAAAAAGCGGGATGCATGGTTACTCCTGTTTATTCTTTATCCGTCATCGCGAGATCCGCAGGACCGTGGCGATCCAGACGTTGCCGGCTTCGCGGGCTTTCTGGATTGCTTCGCGTTGCTCGCAATGACGAAGGGTAAATTTGGGTGCCTGTTTAATTCAGCGGCGCACCAGTCTGTTGGCGAACTGCTTGATGCTTTCCTTCAACCCGCCACGGGGCTTGGTGTCGACCGGAATCACCGGCCTGCTGCGTGGCGGCAGGTAGGTGTTGGTCGGGTTGTAGTTGAGCTCGGGCATCAGCGGGAAGCCGCCGCGCTCGCGCACGGTGCGCGACACCGCCGAATCGGGATCGTCGAAGTCGCCGAACATGCGGGCGTGCGCCGGGCAGGTCAGGACGCAGGCGGGCTGGCGCTCCTCGACCGGCAGTTCCAGGTCGTAGATGCGGTCGACGCACAGGGTGCACTTCTTCATGGTGCCGGACGAGCGGTCGAGTTCGCGTGCGCCGTACGGGCAGGCCCACGAGCAGTAGTTGCAGCCCATGCACTTGTCCTGGTCGATCAGCACGATGCCGTCTTCGGGGCGCTTGTAAGAGGCGCCGGTGGGACACACGGTGACGCAGTCGGCGTCCTCGCAGTGCATGCACGACATCGGGAAGTTGACGGTCTTGTTGTTCGGATACTCGTCCATTTCGTAATGGCGAATCCGGTTGAACCACACGCCCGACGGCTCGGCGCCGTAGGGCTGGTAGTCGGACAACGGGCCGATGGTGCCGGAAGCGTTCCACTCCTTGCAGGCGATGGCGCAGGCATGACAGCCCACGCATACGTCGAGGTCGACGACCAATCCAAGTCTCATAATTGTGCTCGCTCTATTTTCTGGGGACTGCTCAGTTTTTTTCGTGATCGCGCCGCGCGTCGTAACGCAGCACGTCGGGGCGCGCGTAATCGTCGCCCGGCAATTTCTTCAGCGCGTCGAATTGCGGCCATGAGCCGGTTTCGCCCGGCGCGGCCTTCCATATCTTCACGCGCAGGTCGAACCACGCCGCCTGACCGGTCACCGGGTCGGAGTTGGTGACGCGGCGCTCGCCGGCCTTTTCCGGCAACAGCTCCGAAATCAGGTGGTTGAGCAGGAAACCCTTGGTCGCCTCGGAGGCGTTTTCCTTCAGACCCCAGGCGCCCTTCTGCTTGCCGATGGCGTTCCAGGTCCAGATGGTGTTTTCCTGGGTGCCTTCCATGGTCTTGACCTGGCAGCGGATCTTGCCGTTGTGCGACTCGACCCAGATCCAGTCGAAGTCCTTGATGCCCATATCGGCCGCCTTGCGCGCGTTCATGTACATGTAGTTCTGCGCCATGATCTGACGCAGCCACACGTTCTGCGAATCCCACGAGTGGTACATGAACATGGGACGCTGGGTCAGCGCGTAGAAGGGGTACTCGTCCTTGTCGACGCGCTGCTGCTCCAGCGGCTCGTACCACATCGGCAGCGGGTCGAAGTACTTCACCAGGCGCTCGCGGTCGACCTGGTTGTTGGGCTGCGGGCCGTCGTACAGGCCCTGCCCCGCCAGGCGGAATTTCTGCAGCGGCTCGGAATAGAACTGCATGATGATGGGCTCGGCCTTGCCGACGAAACCCACATCGGCCGCCACGTCAAGGTAGTCCTTGTTGGCGAAGCGCATGTACTTCTGGTTGTCGGGCCAGTGGTGGGCGAAGAAGCTCTCGTTCTCGATGTACTTTTCCCACTGCTTGGGGTTGGGCTCGCCCTTCAGCGACCTGGTGCCGTCCTTGCCACGCCAGCCGGCGAGGAAGCCCACGCCCGGCGAACGCTCGTAGTTGACGATGAAGTCGGGATAGTCCTTGAACTTGGGCGTGCCGTCCGGCTTGGTGAACGCCGGGAATTTGAGGCGCCCGGCCAGCTCGACCATGACTTCCTGCCACGGCCGCACGTCGCGCTCGGGCTTGACCAGCGGGTAGCGGATGGCATCGGCCGCCGCGTCCGGCTCGGAAATCGGCCGGTCGAGCAGCGAGATGCAGTCGTGCCGCTCAAGGTAAGTGGTGTCCGGCAGGATCAGGTCGGCGAAGTTGGTCATCTCCGAATGGAAGGCGTCGATCACCACCAGGAACGGGATCTTGTACTGGCCCGGCTCTTCCGGATCTTTCGCGCGCAGCATGTCCTGCACGTTCGACGTGTTCATGGTCGAGTTCCACGCCATGTTGGCCATGAACAGGATCAGCGTGTCGAGCGCGTAGGGATCGTGGTTGGTCGCGTTGGTGATGACCATGTGCATCAGGCCGTGCGAGGCGATCGGCACTTCCCACGAATAGGCCTTGTCGATGCGCAGCGGGTTGCCGAACTCATCGATCACGAGGTCTTCCGGACGCGTCGGGAAGCCGAGCGGCGGGCGCGACAGCGGGGTGTTCGGCGCGTTGATGATGTCGATGTTGTTTTCCGGCAGCTGGTGCGGCGGGATCGGCTTCGGGTATGGCGCGCGGGCGCGGAAGTTGCCCGGCGAATCCAGCGCGCCCAGCAGCATCTGGATCATGTGGATCGCGCGGCAGGAATGGAAGCCGTTGGAGTGCGCCGCGATGCCGCGCATCGCGTACATCGCCACCGGGCGGCCGACCACCTTGTCGTGCTTGCGGCCCCACACGTCAGTCCATTCGATCGGCAGTTCGACCGTCTCCTTGAACGCGACGTGCGCCATTTCCAGCGCGATACGCTCAATGGTCTCGGCCGGCAGGCCGCATTCCAGCGCGACGTTTTCCGGCGCGTAGCGCGCGTCGAGATAGCGCTCGACCATCAGCGACATCACGGTCTTGACGCGACGCCCGTCGGGCGCGACGTATTCGCCAAAGAGCGCCGGGGCGATGTCGCCGTCGATACCGTTCTTGAAGGCTTCCTTGTCGATGTCCCAGATCAGCGGGTGGTCGTTCTCGTCGCGCAGGAACAGGCCGTCACCCTTCTGCCCCGGGCTTTGCACCACCAGCCAGGAGGCGTTGGTGTAGCGCACCAGGAATTCGTAGTCGAACTTTTCGTGCTTCAAGAGCACGTGCACCATCGACATGGCCAGGAGACCGTCCATGCCGGGCTTGATCGGCAGCCATTCGTCGGCGATCGCCGAATAGCCGGTGCGCACCGGGTTGACGGTGACGAACTTGCCGCCCTTGCGCTTCAGTTTTTCGAGGCCGATCTTGATCGGGTTGGACGAGTGGTCTTCCGCCACGCCCCACATCAGAAAATATTTGGCGTAATCCCAGTCGGGGGCGCCGAATTCCCAGAACGAGAAGCCGATGGAATAGAGGCCGGCCGCCGCCATGTTGACCGAGCAGAAGCCGCCGTGCGCCGACCAGTTGGGGGTGCCGAACTGCTGTGCCCACAGACCCGTGAGCGCCTGCATCTGGTCACGTCCGGTAAAGAACCCCAGCTTGGAAGGATCGGTCGCGCGGATATCTTCCAGGCGGTCGGTCAGTACGTCGAGCGCCTGTTCCCAGGAAATCGGCTCGTAAATGCCCTCGCCACGCTCGGTACCGGGCTTCCTCATCAAGGGCTGGGTCAGTTTGGCGGTGGAGTACTGCTTCATGATCCCCGCCGAGCCCTTGGCGCACAATACGCCCTGGTTGGTGGGATGGTTGCGGTTGCCCTGGATGAAGCGGACCTTGTTGCCCTCCATCGTCACCTTGATGCCGCAACGGCACGCGCACATGTAACACGTCGTGTACTTGATTTCCTGCGCGTCGTGATTTTCGAGTTTGATCTTGGCGTTCATACGGTCTCTAAGCTCAAAATGGTCCCTTGCGGCTCCGCGGGCTCCGCGATGGAGCTGCATTTTCCTGCCGGATATTAGGTGACTGCTGGAAGCAGCGCCAGCGCATCGGCACTGGATGCTGTGGGGACGGCTATATATTAAAGATTTCGAATATATTGTTATTTTGCACTTCAAGCCGCCCACATGGCAAGTAAAACGGCTGATATCCCCTATAAGCCGTTCTGATAATATTCCTTGTTTATTGAGGGGTTAAGGGCTTCGGTTCGCGCTGTTTCGACTGCGTCGGCGATTCGGCCAGCAGCGATTCGATCGCCTCGAGCGCATCGCCCTCGTCCCACTCGGTCGGCCCGGTCAGCACGTAACGCACACGGCCCTGCGCATCCAGCAGGAAGGTGGTGGGCAGAGCAAAGACTTTCCAGCGGCGGGTGTTGGTTCCGTCTGGATCGAGCAGGATCGGAAACCCCAGCTTCATTTTGGACAAAAATGCATTCACCTCATCCGGCGTTTCGGCGCTGTCGAGCGCGACGATGGCCAGCGGCCGCCCTTTCATCTCCAGCCGCAAACGCTCCATCGACGGCATTTCGCGCTGACAGGGCGGACACCACGACGCCCAGAAGTTAAGCAGCACCACCTTGCCGCGGTAGTCGGCCAGCGTCCTGGTGGCGCCCGTCAGGTCCTGCGCTTTCAGTTCCGGCGCCGGCGTCGCGGGGCGCGCCTCGAATCCGGCCGCCTGCGCGCCGCCGTTCAGCAGCAGGCCCAGCGCACACGCCATCAGCCATCGTTTCATTGACATCCCCAGTCATTCAATTCGCGCAGCAGCATGACATCCATGCGGCGACTCTCGGCCATTTCGAATTCGGTGGGTGTTTCGCGCATCCAGTAGCCTTCGCGCAGGTTCTCCAGGATCACCTGGCTGGTCGATGCGCCCTGTTTCTCCAGATGATCCAGCAGGCCGGGCAGCCAGGGGGTGGCGGCCGAACGGCGCGGTTGCAGCACCCGCACCTGCAAGCCGGACAGGCTCCCCACATCGAGAAAGTCCGGCGCGGCCAGCGGCGCGGCCACGGTATAGAGATTCGGATACATCAGCAGCACGCACAGCTGTTGCCGCTCGGCCGGTTGCAGCAGGGCCGCGGCGCGCAGCACCGGCACCGCGGCGCGCGACACCGCGTACACGACGACCCGCTTGCCGCCGGCCTGTGCGGCACGCAGCCAGTCTGCCAGGTCCTGCGCCGGCACGCTGTCCATGCTGCTCGGCAGCTGCGGCAGGAAAAAGGCGCTGACGGGGTCGAGCGACCACACTGCCATCCCGCGTTCGGCCAGTTGCTGGGCGGCCTGCAGCTCGGGTTCGGCGCGCCCGCGCTCGGACGCCACCCACAGCAGCAGGCGCGCGCCCTCCGCCGGAAAGGCCTGGTAGTCCGGCATGTCGGCCCGCGCCGCGAACGAGCATGCCCACACACTCAACAGCAGGAATCTGAAAAAACGCATATGACCTTCGAAAATGTCCAACCGCCATCATCTTGCCGCAGTGCGACCAAGGCACAAGAGGATGTTTTGACCAGATGAATGATTACAATGGTGCGCGCCAGTGGCCGGAGCGCCCACCCTGCTTTTCCAGCAGCCGGATGTCCGACATCGTCATGCCGCGGTCGACCGCCTTGCACATGTCATAGATGGTCAAGAGCGCCACGCTGACGCCGGTCAGCGCCTCCATCTCCACCCCGGTCTTGCCGACGGTTTCGGCCGTCACCCTGCAGGCGATCGACGATCCGGCCTCGTCGTGGCTGAATTCCACGCTGACCTTCGTCAACGCAATCGGGTGGCACAACGGGATCAGTTCGGCGGTGCGCTTGGTCGCCTGGATCGCCGCGATGCGCGCAATGCCGAGCACATCGCCCTTGGCCGCCTGGCCGCCCAGGATGCGCGCCAGGGTATCGGGTAACATGCTGATCCGGCCGTCCGCCACGGCAACGCGCCGGGTTTCATCCTTGTCCGCAACGTCGACCATGACGGCGCGACCGCGTTCATCGAAGTGGGTGAATTCGCTCATACCTGGGAACCTTGTTGTGAATTTCCGCATCGTAATCGAAATGAACCTGACCTCCTTCATCCCCACGTGCTGATGCTGCGCACCCTGCTCGCACTCGCGCTGGCGATTCAGCCGGTTTTCGCCGCCGACCTGCCCGACCTGGGCGAGGTGTCGCGGCAGTATTTTTCCGACCAGGAAGAGCAGACGCTGGGGCGCGCCATCATGCGCGACGTCTACGCCGATCCGCGCTATCTGGACGATCCGGAAATCGAAACCTACCTCAACCAGCTCGGCTACAAGCTGGTCTCGGTCAGCACGCGCAACCAGCGCGAATTCAATTTCTTCGTCGTCGACGATCCCAGCATCAACGCCTTTGCCATGCCGGGCGGCAACATCGGCGTGCACACCGGCCTGCTGCTCGCCGCACAGAGCGAGTCCGAACTGGCCAGTGTGGTCGGGCACGAAATCGCCCACGTCACCCAAAATCACATCGCGCGCATGATCGCCTCGCAAAGCCAGAGCCAATGGCCAACCATGGCCGCACTGGCGCTGGCACTCCTGGCCGCGCGCTCCAACCCCAATGTGGCCAGCGCGGCGATTGCCTCGACCCAGGCCTACTCGATCCAGAACCAGCTCAATTACAGCCGCGACTACGAGCGCGAGGCCGACCGCCTGGGCTACGAAATGCTGACCCGTGGCGGTTACGACCCGCGCGGCATGAGCGTGTTCTTCAACCGCCTGGAGCGCGCCAACCGGTTTTACGACAGCAGCGCGCCCGCCTACCTGCGCACCCACCCGCTCACCACCGACCGCATCTCCGACATGCAGTCGCGCAGCGAAACCGCGCCTTATCAGCAGGTGGCGGACAGCCTGGATTTCCAACTGGTGCGCGCGCGCCTTCGTGCGCAGGAAAACAGTCCGGCCGACGCCGTGCTCGCCGCACGCAATGCGCTGAAGGACAAACGCTACAGCAGCGAAACCGCCACGCGCTATGGCCTCGCCACCGCGCTGGTTCGGGCACGCCAGTTCAAGGAAGCCGAGGCCGAGGTGCAAAAGCTGGTGTCCGGCGAGCCGGCGCATCCGATGATCCAGCAACTGGCGGCCCACACCGCGCAGGCAGCCGGCACGCCTGCGCTCGCCCTGCAGCGTTACCAGGCCGGCAGCGAGGCTCATCCCGGCTACCGCCCCCTGCAGTACGGCCATATCGAGGCCCTGTTGGCTGCGGGGCGCAGCCGGGATGCGCTGACCCGGGTCGACCGGCAGCTTGCGCTGTATCCGCTCGACCGCCGCCTGTGGCGGCTGGCCGCCCAGACGCACGCCCAGCTGGGGCACCGGCTGCTCAGCCATCGCGCCCAGGCGGAAGCGTCCGCGTTGAGCGGCAACCTGGTCGCCGCCATCGAACAGATCAGCCTCGGCCTCAAAGTGGCCGACGGCAGCTTCCACGAAATGTCGGCGGCCGAAGCGCGGCGCCGCGAATGGCAGGAAGCCGAAAAATCGCAACGCAAGAATTAACCCCTGCATCCGCAAGCCCCTGTTTGGTGCGGCTGGTAGGAATTTACCCTGCGTTATAAACGCAATATATGGGTCTAGGCCTTGCGTGCCAAAAACGAATTCCACTATGCTTCGGCTCATCCATCACTGGATAGCGTTCACTGCAGGGCACGTCCAGGCGGGAAGCGCTTTCATCACTATGTTAAAAATCAGGAGGATGACTATGCGAAAGTTGCATCAAGTAGCAGCGGCCTGCGCGATCAGCGCCATCATGCTGTCGGGTAGTGTGCTGGCACAGGCTACGGCAACCCCGGCTGGCGCAGCTGCCCCCAAGAAGGAAGAGACCGGCAAGGACATCGCGTTTAACCGCAGCAAAGGCAACTGCCTGGCCTGCCACGCCATGCCGACGCTGCCGGACGCAGAATCAGCCGGCATGTATGGTCCGCCGCTGATCGCGATGAGCGCACGCTATCCCAGCAAAGCCAAGCTGCGCGCCCAGATCTGGGACGCCACCGCGGCCAATCCTTCCAGCAGCATGATCCCGTATGGCAAGCATGGCGTGCTGACGGAAGCTGAAATCGATAAAGTGACCGACTTCGTGTACGGTCTGTGATTACCCGTTACATTGCTCAATCAGGAGATTTGCCCATGAACCCACTTCGTAGAAACGTATTGAAAGGCGCCGCAGGCGCCAGCGCCGTAGCCGTGGCCGTGGCCGCCGGCCTGCTGAAGCCCACCCAGGCGATGGCCGCCTGGAACAAGGCCGCCTTCGAGGCCAAGAGCGTCGGTGACGCGATGAAGGGCATCGGCGCGACCAACCCGACCGACAGCAAGGACATCACCATCAAGGCACCGGACATCGCCGAAAACGGCGCCGTGGTGCCGGTGGAAGTGACCAGCGGCATCGCCGGCACGACCAGCATCGCGATCCTCGCCGAGAAGAACGCATCGCCGCTGATTGGCACCTTCAACCTGTCCAATGGCGCCCAGGGCTTCATCTCCACCCGCATCAAGATGGGCCAGACTTCGCTCGTCCGTGCCGTGGTCAATGCCGGCGGCAAGTCCTACACGGCGGCCAAGGAAGTGAAAGTCACCATCGGCGGCTGCGGCGGTTAATTCGCCCATCCCACCCTTCATTCATATCCAGGAAAGGAAAGCAAAATGGCTGAACCCATGCGTATTCGTGCCACCATGTCGGGCGACGTCGCCGACGTCAAAGTGCTGATGAACCACCCGATGGAAACCGGCCTGCGTAAAGACGCCAAGACCGGCAAGCTGATCCCCGCCCACTTCATCACCGAAGTGACCGCCACCGTCAACGGCACCCCCGTGCTGGATGCCGACATGAGCGGCGGCGTGTCCAGGAATCCCTACCTGGGCTTCAAGGTCAAGGGCCCCAAGGCCGGCGACAAGGTCGTCGTCAACTGGACCGACAACACGGGCGACAAGAACAGCGCCGAGGCCACCATCGGCTAAGTTCAGGCATCACTCGAGCGGGGCACCAGGCCCCGCTCCCGCTTTATTCATCAAGTTTCTGGAGGACGGCATGAAACAAAAAATCATTATGAAACTGCTGACAGCGATGGCCGGTTTGGGTATTGCCTTGGGTGCGGTCACGGCCCATGCTTCGCCCGAGAAGGATCGTCAGGAATTGATCAAGTTCTACACGGACAAATATCCCAACGTCCCGCTCGAGGATTACGTCTACGGCGCGCTGGCATTCGAGCCCGATGCCAAGGCACAGTACGAAGCGATCATGGAATTCCCGCCTTTCGATTCAGAGATCGAGGCCGGACGCAAGCTGTGGGAAACGCCGTTCAAGAACGGCAAGACCTACGCGAGCTGCCTGCCCAACGGCGGCAAGATGATTGCCGGCAACTATCCGATGTTCGACGAGGCCAAAGGCAAGGTCGTGACGCTGGTCGACGCGATCAACGACTGTCGCGTGGCCAACGGTGAGGAAGCCTACAAGGTAGGCGACAAGGCCACCATGGGCCGACTGACCGCTTACATGCGCACGCTGTCCGACGGCATGATATCGAACGTCAAGGTCGAGGGACCCAAGGCGATGGCCGCGTATGACGACGGCAAGAAATCCTTCTTCAGCCGCAAGGGCCAGCTCAACTTTGCCTGCGCCAGCTGCCACGTGCAGAACGCCGGCGTCAAGCTGCGCTCCGAGCTGATCTCGCCCGCCGTCGGCCATACCGTGCACTGGCCGGTGTTCCGCGGGGGCGACAACCTGGTGCTGCTGCAGACCCGCTACGAAGGTTGCTTCAAGTCGGTGCGTGCAGTATCGGCACCGGCGGGCAGCACCACGCTGAACAACCTGGAGTACTTCCACTCCGCGCTGTCCAACGGCCTGCCGCTGAAAGCCTCGGTATTCCGCAAGTGACACGCAGTCAAGCTGTATGAAGAAGCCCGGGCGACCGGGCTTTTTCATTTTCGTTCCCCGCGAAAACAACCCGGCATGCATGAGCCGGAGCTACTATTTACGGCCGATGCGCCAGAATAGACAATATCAAAGGTCATCACCCATTATTCATTTTCGAGGATATCCCCCCATGCACATGAACCGCCGCGAGTTTCTGCAGTTGCTGGCCGTCGCCGCCGCGTCCGGCATGGCGCTGGACAGCAAGTCTGCTCTGGCGGGCAACGCACCCGCCAATTTCTACGATGTGCCGCGCCACGGCAACGTCTCGTTCCTGCACTTCACCGACTGCCATGCACAGCTGCTGCCGGTGTGGTTTCGCGAGCCCAACGTCAACCTGGGCGTCGGCCCTGCCCTCGGCAAGGTGCCGCACCTGGTCGGCCAGCACCTGCTGAAGGAATGCGGCATCAAGCCCGGCAGCGCCGAGGCCCATGCCTTCACCTACCTCGACTTCACCGAAGCCGCCCGGGTCTACGGCAAGGTCGGCGGCTTCGCCCACCTGAAAACACTGGTCGACAAGATGCGTTCGCAGCGCCCCGGCGCCTTGCTGCTCGACGGCGGCGACACCTGGCAGGGCTCGGCCACCTCGCTGTGGACCAATGCGCAGGACATGGTCGACGCTTGCATCAAGCTGGGCGTCGACGTGATGACCCCGCACTGGGAATCGACCTTCGGCGCCGAGCGCGTCATGGAAATCGTCAACAAGGACTTCAAGAAAGCCAACATCGATTTCGTCGCGCAGAACATCGTGACCAACGACTTCGGCGACCAGGTGTTCAAGCCCTACACCATGAAGGAACAGAACGGGGTGAAGATCGCCGTGATCGGCCAGGCCTTCCCCTACACGCCGATTGCCAACCCGCGCTGGATGGTGCCGGACTGGAGCTTCGGCATCCGCGACGACAGCATGCAGAAATGGGTGGACGAGGCGCGCGCCAAGGGCGCCCAGGTGGTCATCGTGCTGTCGCACAACGGCATGGACGTCGACCTCAAGATGGCCGGCCGCGTCACGGGTATCGACGCCATCTTCGGCGGCCACACCCACGACGGCGTGCCGCAGCCGGTAAAAATCAAGAACGCCAGGGGCACGACCCTGGTGACCAACGCGGGCTCCAACGGCAAGTTCCTCGGCGTGATGGATTTCGAGGTCAAGGGCAAGCGCGTGACCAGCTTCAAGTACCGCCTGCTGCCGGTGTTCTCCAACCTGTTGCCGGCCGATCCGGCGATGGATGCGTACATCAAGAAAGTGCGCGCGCCTTACGAGAGCAAGCTCAGCGAGAAACTCGCCGTCTCGGACGACTTCCTGTATCGCCGCGGCAACTTCAACGGCACCTGGGACCAGCTGCTGGTCGACGCGATGATGGACGTCAAGGGCGCGGATGCTGCCTTCTCGCCCGGCTTCCGCTGGGGCACCACGCTGCTGCCGGGCGACGACATCACGATGGAACGCCTGATGGACCAGACCGCGATCACCTATCCGCAAACCACGCTGACCAACATGACGGGCGCGATGATCAAGACCATCATGGAAGACGTCGCCGACAACCTGTTCAACGCCGACCCCTACTACCAGCAGGGCGGCGACATGGTGCGCGTGGGCGGCATCGAGTACACCATTGCCCCCAACGCGGCCATCGGCAGGCGGATCGGCGGCATGACCATCAAGGGCAAGCCGGTGGACGCCAACAAGACCTACAAGGTCGCTGGCTGGGCGCCGGTGGCGGAAGGGGCGACCGGCGAACCGATCTGGGACATCGTCGCGACCTACCTGCGCGACAAGAAGGTGATCAAGGGCTTGAAGCTGAACGAGCCCAAGATCATCGGGGTCGGCAAATCCAACCCGGGCATCGCCGACTATAAGGGCGGGGTGTCCTGAGTAGATTCAGGCAAGTAAAAAAGGGGCGAAAGCCCCTTTTTTACGTCTGCAGCACGCTCAATCCCGCGGCTGTCTCCATGGGATGCGCGGTGTCGGGCAGGCGTGCGCCAGTTCTCGCAACAAGGCCTGCTGCAATTCAGCCGACGTGGGCAGCGCCTGTCCGAACAACTGCTGTTCCATCCGGCGGACTGCGTCTGCCACATCGCACCCCCTGGCTTCCCGCGCCAGGCGGCGCTGCCATTCGCCGAGACTGGGCGCAGCGGACTGTCCCGTCAGCGAAAACTGCCGTACCGCCCGCGCCAGTTCTGTGATGCCCCGTGCCGCCCGAATCGCGCGCAGGCCCCGCCGACGCGCCATCCGCCAGCGCGCCATGCGGCGGCCCTGCCAGGCCAGCGCGGCCAGCAACAGCGCCCCCGCCAGGCCGCCAGCCACCTGCCGGGCACGTTGCACGCGCGGATCGAACACCGCAATCGAACGGCCCGGCAGCACTTGACTGGCGAGCTGGTCGCGCGCCGGGTCGTACCAAGGCAGGTTCAGCGTCGGCAGCGTGACTTCACCGCTTGCGCGCGGCTGCAGGAACAGGGTGACGGCGTAGCGGGTCAGCGGCGAGTTGCGGTCATCCGGCGTGAGTGCTTCGATCAAAGATGGATACACGCCGAGCGCGGTGGATTCGTTTAACTGCAGATCGAGCAGGGCCTTGAGGCCGTCCGCGCTGTAGCCGCCCGTCACCTCGATGCGCCAACTGAGCGGCCGCTGCAGCGGCCAGCGCGCAGGCAGCGGATCGGCGTGGACGATCGGGGCGACCGCCGGCACGTGAGCCGGCAACCAGGCCGGCAAGGCGGCGGCATGGTATGACAGAGGCGGCCCGGGAAAGCGCAGACGCAGTCCGAAGCGGCTGGCGTCGAGCATGGGCGCGGCGAACGCAGCTGCACCGCTCTGGGTGGCGAGCAGCGCCCAATGGAAGCGATGCAGGGTGCAGGCCTCGCTCGCTCGTTCGCCCGTGCCCTCCTCTTCGCCCAGGGCACGCACGATGCGTCCGGCGTGCGTCGACAACGCCGGACGCTGCCATTGCAGGCTGCCGTCGTCGCAGATCGCCAGGGTCAGGCGCGCCGGCTGGTTGACCCGCGGCTCCGCCGGTTCCAGCACCCAGTTCGCCGTCACCCGCGGCACGGCATCGCTGCCGTCGGTCACCGTCAGCGGCAGCGCGGCGGTGCGCCTGGCATCCAGTTGCAGCGGTGGAATGTGCAACGCGCCGGCCGCGCGGGGATACAGCGTCAGCACCAGGGTTTCGCTGTCCGGTCCGCGGCTGAAGGTGCGTCCGGACACGTCGAAACGCGCGCCGAGCGGACCGGCATCGAGCGCGTCGAGACTCAGGCCACGCGCCTGCACAGTCAGGCTGACCGGCTCGCCCAGCGCAACCGTCGTGCGGTCCAGTTGCGCGCTCAGCGACGCCGCGTTCGCCAGGCCGCCCGCCAGCAGGCAAAACAGCAGCAGGGTTTTCACCATGGCGGCCGCTCCGCATCGTCATGACGGGCATCCTGCTTCAACAGCTTGTGCAGCAGGGTGGTGGGCTGGTCCTGCAGGCGCTCGAGCTTTTTCAGGCCCGACAGCGCCAGCCGGGGATCGACCCGCAACGGCCGGCGCGGTACGGCTGCGCCGGGCGCATGCGCGCCGCCAGTGCCCGGCACGCCGCGTTCGATCTGCACGCCGGCTGCTTCGGATTCCGGATCATCGGGTGGCGGGCCGGCTTGGCCATCCAGTTGAATCCGCCCTTCGGCGAGAAAGCCACGCCGACCGCCGAGATCGCTTTGCATCGGCGCAGCCGTGCGCTGGCGGCGCAGGCGTTGCCAGGCGAGCGAGCGGTTGGCGCCCGCCCGGGTGTCGGCCGGCCGCATGCGCAGCACCGTTTCAAACGCCTCGAAGGCGGCCTGCCATTGGCCGCGCCCGTAGTGGGCATTACCCAGGTTGTAGAGCGCATCCGCGCGCTGACGATCGCTTTCCGCCAGCAGCAGCGCGGCGCCAAAGTGGCGCGCTGCTGCCGCATACGCCGCCTGCCGCCAGGCGGCAGCGCCCGCCCCCATCTGGCCGCGGTAACCGCCTGCCTGCGCATACAAGTCTTGCGCGCCGGCAAAATCTTTCTGTTGCCAGGCCTGCCAGGCTTCCGCTTCGTCGGCCAGCGCGGGCGGCGGCGCGGCAACGGCAGCCCAGAGCGCCAGCGCGAGCGTCGCCACCACCCGGCGCGGCAGGGAAACGGCCATCAACAGCGCGAGCGCCGGCGTCAGACACCAGGCATACAGCTCGCGCCACGCGGCGGCCGACGCCGGCGCGAGCGGATCGCCTGGCAAGGCGGCGATGCCACGGTCGTGCAGGGCCGCCCAGTCGGCGTCGCCGTCGCTCACTACCGCGAAGCGCCCGCCCGTCGTTTGTGCCCACTGGCGATAGGCGGGCGCGGCCATGCGGCTCACCACCTGCACGCCGTCCGCCGCTTCGGCAAAGCCGCCGTCGGGCAGCGGCACCGGCGCGCCCGCCTCGCTGCCGATGCCCAGCACGAACAGCGGCAGCCGCGCCTGCTGCAGGGCCGCCACCGCAGCCTGCGCAGACGTGTCGACGCTGTCGGCTTCGGCGTCGCTCAGCAGCAGCACCGCCTTGGCGGTTCCCGGCGCCGCAGCGAGCTGGGCGCGCGCCAGATCGAGCGCCGCCGCCAGATTGCTTCCCGGTGCCTCGATCAGGCGCGGGTCGACCTGATCGAGCGCGCGTTGCAGCAAGGCGGGGTCGTCGGTGGGCGGCAGCAGCACGCCCGCCTCGCCGGCATACACGATGAGGCCCACGCGTTCGCCCTGCAGGCGGCCCAGCCAGTCCAGCAGTTCAAGGCGCGCCCGGGCGAGGCGATCCGGAGCGATGTCGGTGGCACGCATCGAGGCGGACACGTCCAGCACCGCCATCACCGTCAGCAGGTGGCGCGGCGCGGCCTGCCCCGCGCGCAATTCGAGCGGCAGACGCGGCCCGGCCGCGGCCAGCGCCAGCAGCAGCCAGGCCAGCTCATGCGCC
>JBAQND010000028.1:0-4206 GCA_049303455.1 Thiobacillus sp. | reverse complement strand
GGCCACCGCGGACAGGGTCTGCAGGAAATTCAGCGCCGGGCGTTCGGCGCTCAGCAGCGCTCGGGCATTGCCGCTGATCTCGGCCAGCTCGCTGCCGGCGGCGACGGTGTCGCCCTCGTTCACATGCCAGTCGATGGCGCAACCGAGGTCGAGCGTCTGAAAGCAGGCGTCGAACCACGGGCGGCCGGCAATCACCGCGACTTCGCGGCTGATGACGCGCGCGCGCGCGGTTTGCGTCGCGGGGATGAGGCGGGCGGTGAGGTCGCCGCTGCCGACGTCTTCGGCCAGCGCGCGCGCGACATCGGACAAAACCTGTTCTACATTCAATTCAGACATGGCGGGTTGAAATCGGCCGAAATGCCACTATTTGGAAAGCAATCAATATACCTTAAGCACGAGGCCTCCCTATGCGTTTTGACAAGCTCACCACCCAGTTTCAGCAAGCGTTTTCCGACGCGCAAAGCCTTGCCGTCGGCGGCGACCATGCCTACATCGAGCCGCAGCACCTGCTGCTCGCCCTGCTGACACAGGAGGGCGCTGGCGCCGCGGCCATTCTGGCGCGCGCCGGTGCGCAGGTTCCGGCGCTGAAGGCGGCGCTGACCCAGGCGCTGACGCGCCTGCCCAAGGTGGAGGGCCAGGGCGGCGAAGTCGCGATCTCGCGCGAGCTCAACAACCTGCTCAACCTGACCGACAAGGAGGCGATGAAGCGCAATGACGCCTACATCGCGTCCGAGCTGTTCCTGCTGGCGGCGCTGGACGACAAGGGCGAGACCGGACGTCTGCTGAAGCAGCACGGCGTGCAGAAGGCGGCGCTGGAACAGGCGATTGCAGCCGTTCGCGGCGGCGAGAACGTGCAGTCGCAGGAGGCCGAAGGCCAGCGCGAAGCGCTCGCCAAATACACACTGGACCTCACCGCGCGAGCGCGCGAAGGCAAGCTCGACCCGGTGATCGGGCGCGACGACGAAATCCGCCGCTCGATCCAGATCCTGCAGCGCCGCACCAAGAACAACCCGGTGCTGATCGGCGAACCCGGCGTTGGAAAAACTGCAATTGTGGAAGGTTTGGCGCAGCGGATTGTTAATGACGAAGTGCCGGAAACCCTGAAGGGCAAGAAGGTGCTGGTGCTGGATCTGGCCGCGCTTTTGGCCGGCGCCAAATACCGCGGCGAATTCGAGGAGCGTCTGAAAGCCGTGCTGAAAGAGCTGGCGATGGATCCGGGCCGCTACATCATGTTTCTGGATGAGCTGCACACCCTGGTCGGCGCCGGCAAGGCCGAAGGCGCGATGGACGCCGGCAACATGCTCAAACCCGCGCTGGCGCGCGGCGAGCTGCATCTGATCGGCGCCACCACGCTCGACGAGTACCGCAAGTATGTCGAGAAGGACGCCGCGCTGGAGCGCCGCTTCCAGAAGGTGCTGGTCGACGAACCCAGCGTCGAATCTACTGTCGCCATCCTGCGCGGCCTGCGGGAGCGCTACGAGCTGCACCATGGCGTTGCCATCACCGACCCCGCGATCGTCGCGGCGGCCGAGCTCAGCCACCGCTACATCACCGACCGCTTCCTGCCCGACAAGGCCATCGACCTGATCGACGAGGCGGCGGCGCGGGTCAAGATGGAGATCGATTCCAAGCCCGAGGTGATGGACAAGCTTGACCGGCGCATGATCCAGCTGAAAATCGAGCGCGAGGCGGTCAAGCGCGAGAAGGACGAGGCGTCCAAGAAACGCCTGCAGCTGATCGAAGACGAGTTGCTGACCCTGCAGCGCGAATACAACGACCTCGAAGAAATCTGGAAAGCAGAAAAGGCCCAGGTCCAGGGCAGCGCCCACATCAAGGAAGCAATCGACAAGCTGCGCGGCGAAATGGTCGAGCTGCAGCGCCAGGGCAAGCTCGACAAGGTCGCCGAGATCCAGTACGGCAAGCTGCCACAGCTGGAAGCCCAACTGACGCACGCCGAGGCGGCCGACACCAAGCCCGTGTTCAAGCTCCTGCGCACCGAAGTCGGCGCCGAGGAAATCGCCGAGGTCGTCTCGCGCGCGACCGGAATCCCAGTGTCCAAGATGCTGCAGGGCGAGCGCGACAAGCTCTTGCACATGGAAGACAAGCTGCACAGCCGTGTGGTGGGGCAGGACGAAGCCGTGCGCGTCGTCTCCGATGCCATCCGCCGCTCGCGCGCCGGCCTGTCCGACCCCAACCGGCCGCTCGGATCCTTTTTGTTCCTCGGCCCCACCGGCGTCGGCAAGACCGAGCTGTGCAAGACGCTCGCCGAATACCTGTTCGATTCCGCCGACCACATGATCCGCATCGACATGAGCGAGTTCATGGAGAAGCACTCGGTCGCGCGCCTCATCGGCGCGCCGCCCGGCTACGTCGGCTATGAAGAGGGCGGCTATCTGACCGAGGCGGTGCGCCGCAAACCCTATTCCGTCATCCTGATGGACGAGGTCGAAAAGGCGCACCCGGACGTCTTCAACGTGCTGCTGCAGGTGCTGGACGACGGCCGCCTGACCGACGGCCAGGGCCGCACCGTCGACTTCCGCAACACCGTGATCGTGATGACCTCCAACCTCGGCTCGCAGATGATCCAGCAGATGTCGGGCGACGATTACCAGGTCATCAAGCTCGCCGTGCTGGGCGAGGTGAAGTCCTACTTCCGCCCCGAGTTCATCAACCGTATCGACGAGGTCGTGGTCTTCCACGCGCTGTCCGAGTCGCACATCGCCAGCATCGCGCGCATCCAGCTGCAGGGGCTGGAAAAACGCCTGGCGCAGATGGAGATGCAACTCGACATCACCGAAGCGGCGCTCGCCGAAATCGCCAAGGCCGGATTCGATCCGATCTACGGCGCGCGGCCGCTCAAGCGCGCGATCCAGAGCGAACTGGAAAACCCATTGGCGAAGGAAATCCTGTCCGGACGCTTCGGGCCCAAGGACACCATCCGTATCGATTCGCAGGACGGCGTGTTCAGTTTCGAGAAGGCCGCATTACAACCGGCCTGATCGGGCTGGCGGGGTGAAAGGAAAGAGGGCGGAATCCGCCCTCTTTTTTCGTTGGGTGCGCCCGGCGGGGCGCACTCACTTGGAGGTGAAAGTCCTCTACTCGCCCGACAAGGGGAAGAGGGAAAGAGTTAGCTGAACGGCAAGGGTGTTCTGGGAGACTGGAAATCTGGAGGAAGCCGAAGGCAAAGCGCTGGTCTGACGAACAGGAAGCGGATACGAGGCGGCACGGCGGGGCAAGGCGGCCAATATCGTCAAAGCCCGAAACTTGTACGGAACGCCGTGACGTATATCCGGCAGGCATAAGCGTGAAGGCGAGTGCGCAATACCCGGGGAGATCCGCGCGGGTGCCGAGGGCAACCTGTGGCTCGCCGATGATCGAGTGGTCACGCTCAAGCTTACGGTCAATGCGGCCAAAAGTGCGGTGGCGAGTCCGTGGAAGAGAAAGTTTCTGGGCTACGGTTTGACGTGGCACAAGAGCCCGAAACTGAAGATTGCGTCTACCAGCCTGAAACGGCTGGACGACAAAACCCGCGAAGTGCTCAAAGGAGCGCGAGGGCGCAGCCTGAAGAAACTCATCGACGAACTCAACCCGATCCTGCGAGGCTGGATGGCGTATTTCAAGCTAACCGAAACCAGGCGGGCGCCGGAAGAGATCGATGGCTGGATTGGGCGCAAGCCGCGCTGCATTCCGTGGCGGCAGTGGAAACGCCCCTGTACTCGCGCCAAGAACTTGATGAAGGCAGGACTGACCGAGGAACGGGCCTTTCGCTCGGCCTTCAATCAACGTGCAACGTGGGCCGTGGTGGACCAGTGGCGCAAGCCACATGAACCGCGCGTTCCCGAAGTCCTTCCTTGATCGATTAGGCCTGGTGTCGCTGCTCGATACGATGCGACGATTCCAGTGTGTTCCCAGTGTGTTCCCAGTGTGTTCTTCCCAGTGTGTTCCCAGTGTGTTCAATGAACCGCCGGATGCGGAACCGCACGTCCGGTGGTGTGAGAGGGCGACGGGGACGACCCCGTCCCCTACTCGATGTGCGCCCGGCACGGGCGCACTCTTGGAGGTGAAAGTCCTCCCGTAAGTTGATCACAGCGAACGAAGCGAAGCGCAACTGCGTGAGGGTGACTGATTGTGGGAAGGAAGCGTGGAGCGAAGCTGCGAGCCGATGAACAAGAACCGGATAGAAGGCGTTGCCGAGCAGGGCGAGCG
>JBAQND010000027.1:0-19157 GCA_049303455.1 Thiobacillus sp. | reverse complement strand
GACGCTGGAACTGGCGCAGCTCATCGCTTTCCAGCGTGGGATTGGACACCACGATAGGCCGCAGGAAGATCACCAGTTCGGTCTGGCTGCTGATGCGCTCGTGCTGGCCGAACACGGCGCCGATGCCCTCCGGGCGCGACAGGCCCGGGATTCCATCGCGCGCGTTGTTGGTGTCATCCTGGATCAGGCCGCCAAGGACCACGGTCTGGCCACTCCTCACCTGCAGCAGCGATTCCATTTCGCGCACCTGGATGACGGGCACCTGGTTGGGGATATTGGTGGGAATACTGGGATTGGGGTCGCGGACGAAGCCGACATTGCGCGAAATCGTCGGGCGAACGGTCAGCGAAACCATGCCATTCTGGTTGATCTGCGGCGTCATCGTCATGACGATGCCGATCGGCACGGTTTGCGGCGTGGTGGTGAAGGTCGTCGTGGTCCCCACATTTGCGGTCGTGGTGGTGTCCGCCTTGACGTTGAAGTAGACCAGGTTGTCGACCACCTTGAGCAGCGCGGTCTGGTTGTTCAAGGCCATCAGTTTTGGGCTGGACAGCACCTTGGTCTTGCCGAAGGATTCCAGGAGGTCGATCGCGGCCGCGAAGCCGTTGCTCCCGCTGTTGGTGTAGGTGGCCTGGATGAAGGGGGTCAGCTTGCCTGCCAGCGCGTTGGTGCCGCCACCGAGGGTGTTGATGGCCCAACCGGTGGTGCCTTGCAGGGCTTTCGACCAGTCGATCCCTGCGCGGTATTGATCCTTGAGGCTGACCTCGACGATGGTCGCCTCGATCAGCACCTGGCGCTGCGCCGACTGCATCACGCGGTCGAGATACTGCTGCACCAGTTCCTGCTGCTTGGCGGTGCCCAGCACGGACACAGTGCCGGCCACCGGATTGACCGCCACGTCGTATTTGCCGTCGCCCACGGGCTGGCTGGCAAATGCGGCGGTGAACAGGTTGGCCGCGCCCGCGCCCGCCTTGCTGGCGGCCTCGGCTTGCGACACCCGTTCGGCGCGCTCGGCTTTTTCGGCGTCCAGCCGGGCGGCGCGCTCTTCGATGCTCTGCGTGACCGCGCGGGTGCCGGCGAGAAGGGTGCGGATATTGTCGGCCAGCACGGTCCACAGGTCGTTGTTGGACTGGCTGGTCACGGTCGTGGTGGAGGAGTTGCCCGTCGCGCTGGCGCCACCGGTCGCCCCGCCGCCACCGGTCGCGCCGCCGCCGGTGCTGGCGATTTCAGCCGCCACGCCGACGCTGGAGGTGGTGTTGCGGACGACGTTGACGTAGTTGACCGCATACGTTTTGACGTAGGGCGTGTCCGGCATGATCGACACGGTGCGGCCGTTCATTTCGTAGCGCAGATCGGCCTGCCGCGCGATGCGCTCGAGTATGGCGGGCAGCGGTTCCCGCACGGCGTTGAGCGAGACGCGCCCGGAGATGCCCGGATGCAGGTCGATGTTGTACTGGGTGTCACGCGCGATGGAAAACAGAAGGTCTTTCACCGGCACGTCGTTGACCACCACGGTATAGGTCGGCACCGGCACGCTCGGTTTTGGCGCAGCCAGGGCAGGCGCGGCTTTTACCGGCGCGGGCGGCGGGGCGAGCGGCACCGCGGGCTGGCTGGGTCGGCTGATGTGGCCGGGCGAGGTGTCGAACGCTTTGGGCGGCACGCAGCCGCCCACCAGCACGAAGCCGGCCAGCGCCAGGCTCGTCAATACGGAGCGTTTCAACACAGCATTCATCATCATCCAGTGGGTAAGGCCACGGCGCGCATTTTGCCGACCGTGCGTAAAAACGGTGTGCCTGCCGCCGAGGCGGGCTGGGTGCGCAGGGCCGCCATGGCCGCGTCGCGGTCGGCAAATTCGCCGGCAAGAATCATCCAGGCAGGCGCCCCATGGCGCAGCCCGTACAAAACCCGTAACGGCCGCGGCGTGTCGGCATCCAGGCTCCCCAGTAATACGGCTGCTTGCGCCGCTTCTTTAGCCGAGGCGAGCTGGATGACATGGGTGCCGGGCGCGGCCGTGGCGAGCCAGCGCTGGGTTTGCCGGGCCAGGTCCACGACATCAAACTCGGGGACGGGCGAATGGACGGCCATGGCAACGGACGCCGGGGGCGGGGCGTCCAGCGACGTGGCCTGCCAGGCGATGAAGGCCAGCAGGCCCAGCACGGCCGCGAGGCCGGCACTGAGCCACGCCCAGCGATGCAAAGTCGGTCGTGCGTGCGCGGGTGAGTGCATCTCGGCGTCACCCACCGCCGCGTCCAGATGGGCCAGGGTCAGCGTGTGGGTTTGCCCGGCATAGGCCGCCAGCAGGGTTTTGTCGGCCAGCACGTTGATGCGGCGCGACAGGCCACCTGAAAGCCGGGTCATGCGGGTGACGAGCGCCGCTGGAAATAGATCGGGGCCCCGATAGCCCGCCACCGCCAGTCGTGCGCGCAGGTAGGCGGCCACTTCGGCCTCCGCCAGCGGCGACAGATTCAGGCTCAGGGTGATGCGGTCCTTCAGCTGGCGGATGCGTGGGTCGGCCAGCAGCGCGTCGAGCTCGGGCTGGCCGAACAGCACGATCTGCAGCAGCTTGTCGGTGGCGGTTTCCAGATTGGTCAGCAGCCGCAGGAATTCCAGGTTGTCGAGCGCGATGCCTTGCGCTTCCTCGACGAACACCACCACGCGCCGTCCCGCTTCGTGGCGCGCCAGCAAGGTGGTGTTGAGTTGCGCCAGCCGCGCCTGCCGTCCGGCCTCGGGCGCCTCGATGCCGAGGTCGGCCAGGATCGCCGCCAGCATGTCGTCGGGTGACAGGGTGGGGTTGCCGAGGTAGACGCTGTCGACGCTGTCGGGCAGCTGGGCGACGAGCTTGCGGCACAGCATGGTCTTGCCGCTGCCGACCTCGCCCACCACCTTGATGATGCCTTCGCCCAGCCCGATGGCGTAGAGCAGGGCAGCGAGCATTTCTCCGCGCTGGCCGCCGGCGTACCAGTACTCGGTATTCGGCGTGATGCGGAAGGGCGCTTCTTTCAGACCGAAGTAGTCAAGGTACACAGGGGCGGTTTATCCTGAAAAAAGCAGTTTGAACCACAGAGGCACGGAGACACGGAGAAGATCGAAAAACATTACGTCATACGCATTTCCTGATTCATCCATTGGGCGGAAGCGGTTTTAGCAACAACGCTTTTTTTCTCTGTGTCTCTGTGCCTCTGTGGTGAGGAATTTAGGGTTATTCGGTACCGTACGTCTGCATGCGGCTGTATAGCGTGGTGCGGTTGATACCCAGCAGCTTGGCTGCCTGCGACAGGTTGCCGTGGGTCATGTTGAGCGCCGCCTCGACATAGGCTTTTTCCCACTGGCGCAGGGTGACGTCGAGGTTGAAGTTGGCGAGCGTCTGCAGCTGCTTGCGCGCCAGTTCGATCAGCGCCCGGCCGTCGTTGGCCAGCGGGATTTCCTGCGGGTAGGCTTGGTCGGTGTCGAGCTCGTCTTCCAGCTGCTGGGCGTTGACCGCCAAGCCGGGGTATTTGGTGGTCAGGCGGATGGCGATGTTGCGCAGCTCGCGCACGTTGCCGGGAAAGTGGTAGTCCGCCCACATCTGCTGCGCGCGGGCGTCGAGCTGAAACGGTTGGCTCCTGGCTTCGCGGGCGTAGAAGTCGCGGAAATGGTTGAGCAGGGTGAGCTTGTCCTCGCCCATTTCGCGCAGCGGCGGCACCGCGATGGAGAACACCGACAGCCGGTGGTAGAGGTCGGTGCGGAAGCGGCCGGCCTTGATCTCGGCGCGCAGGTCGCGGTTGGTGGCGGTCACCACGCGGGCGTTGGAAAAGCGCGGCTGGGTCTCGCCGACGCGCTGGTATTCGCCGTTTTCCAGCACGCGCAGCAGCTTGGCCTGCAGTTCCAGCGGCAGTTCGCCGATCTCGTCGAGGAACAGGGTGCCGTTTTCGGCTTCCTCGAAGTAGCCGGCACGCGCGCTGGTGGCGCCGGTGAACGCGCCCTTGGCGTAGCCGAACAAGGTGGGCTCGACCAGGGTCGGCGAAATCGCGGCGCAGTTGAGCGCCAGATAGGGCTTGGCCGCTCGCGGCGACAACTGGTGCAGGCTGGAGGCGACGCGCTCCTTGCCGCTGCCGGATTCACCCTCGATCAGCACCGGGAAGGGGGCGGCGGCATATTGCTTGATCTGCTGGCGCAACTTGTCCATCGCCGGGCTTTCGCCGACGATACCGGAATCCTTGGCCGGGGCGGGGGCCTTGTCGGCGCTGCGCTCGGCGTCCTGCACCAAGAGCGCATTGAACAGCAGGGATTTCAGGCGTTCGGGTTCGCACGGCTTGGCGACGAAATCGATCGCGCCGAGCGCGCGCGCGTGCCGCGCATTGGCTTCGTCGCTCTGGCCGGACAGCACCAGGATCTTGATGCTGGGCGAGATGCTCAGCAGGTCGGCGATCAGGGCAAAACCTTCGTCTGGCTTGTGCGGCTGCGGCGGCAGGCCCAGGTCGACCAGTGCCAGTTGCGGCGGTTCGTCCAGCTGCATCAGCAGGCTTTTTACCTGGGCGCGCGATTCGGCGGCCGAGATGTCGAAGTCCTTGCTCAACACGTAGGTGAGCGTATCGGAAATCAGCGGATCGTCGTCGACGATCAGCAAGCTCGGCTTGTTGGTTTGGGCCACATGTCCTCCAGATCCAGGGGGTGCCGCAACCGCGTCTGCTCCATTCTCGTAGAGGTTTTTGTTATGCGCGTGTCGGATTTTCGGCGATTGTGCCAGAGACCCGGCGAAAGTAAAACCGTGGCAGGCCGGCTGGGGAGTAGTTTGCGCCGCCAAATGGGGCGCTTTGACGGCGCGGGGAGGGGGCGGGCCGAGGCCCTTAGCTGTTTACCGGCTCGACGGAAACGTGTATCCAGCCTTCGCTGTGTTCAATCGGACTGCCCAGAGCGATAAATTTGCGTTCCGGCGTGCCGTGGACCTGAAACACCTTGCCGGGCATGAAATGGACCGGGTCGATCACGATGCTGTCGGCAGCGGCGCTATCGGTCAGCCACAGGCTGGCGTGGGGCAGGCTGGCGCCGCTATTGTCAAGGCCACTCACGGTATAGCCCGATGTGCCGGTGTCATACAGCATGATCAGGGCAGGGGCTTGGGCCAGGGTTTCGATCCCGACCGAACTGGTGTCGTCATTAACGCGCGACAGACGCCGCACGATGCCGATTTGCCACTGACGGGTATCGTGCGATTTGATGCCGATCAGCGCACCCACCCGCAACCAGTCCTTGTCGCGCGATTCGACCAGGGCGCCATAGCCGCATTCGCTTTCGTCGTGCATGATCCAGCGTTCGACGTCGGGCGATACCGTGATGGCCGGAACGTGCATGCGGGAGACGCGTTCCCGGGTGCGGTCGGTAATGAAGCCGTATACCTGCACATCGTCGGCCTCATTGTAATTGAGCCCGCCGCCATAGGGCGACACGCTGGCGACTGTGTTGGCGGCCTTGATCTGGCTGACGATGGCGCTGAGTCCGTGGGTGATGTCGACCAGGCGTTTGGTCGACTCGCGGGGGGCGCGCCGCTGTTCGCGGTTGGCCAGTGAAGACCATTGGTGGAGCAGGTATTCGAGGAGTTCGAGGCTTTCGGTCGTGCGTGCGCTTTCTGTCAGCCCCAGCTGCGCCGGAGGGACGCCTTGCTGCAGGGCGGTTTGAATCTCTTGCAGCTTTTGCTGCAGGGCAGCCGTTGCCCAGAAACGTAGTGGCTTGTCGCTATTGGGTTTGCGCACACGGCGCGGTCCGTGATCGGCCGACAGGTCGACGGCAAAATTGTGGGTGTCGGGGTCGAAGTCGCTATCCAGTTGCAGCATCCCGTGCCAGTTGCACAGCCAGCGGTCGAGCAGGTCGAGTTGCCTGGGGTAGAGCGTGCCGGAATTGGCCAGATTCAGCATCAGGATATGCTGGTATGCGGTCCCGCAGCTGCACTCGGAGGCATCTTCGAGGTAAGTCCGCTGGGATTGGCGATGAAAGCCCCCGGTTTCGGCGATTCGATAAAGATCGTGCAGCCGCAACCAGAGTTTCTCGCCTGCCGGCAGATAGTATATCGCGCGCCATTTCAGCAGCTGGCCGAAGGTGCGGATGGCGCGCAGGGTGATCAGCGGAATTTGCGGATCGAGCGCTTTCTTGCCCGCCTCGTGGGAAATTTGCAGCACAAAGCTGTGATAGCCGTGTGCGACTTCCCTATACAGACCATACACGGCATGCCAGAGTTGGCTTTCCTGTGCGCGCGACATGCGTGGATTGCGCAGATACTGGCGCACCAGCGTGTCCTGCAGGTCGCGTGATTTTTCGTCCAGCAGCATGAAGATGACCAGACGGTCTTTCATGTATTGCGTCGAATTCTCGTTGAAGCGCTTGAGCGCGTTGAGTATGACTTGTTGGGCCTTGAAGGCATCGCCGATGGGCAGGTCGTCAATCCAGCGCGCCGCTGACTTGATGTTGGCCAGCGGATCATCAGTCCGTTTAGTCCGTTTGCCAAAAGGCGAGAGGCGGGCGATTCCGGATGTGAATTTGTCGGCCAGTGAATTCATGATGTAAAGATTTTGGGGGAGGCGTCAGACACATTACGGTTATTATTTAGTACAGCAAATTCTGTACCCGCCCATCAGGCCAGCTTGCCCTGCACCCAGGCCTGCACTGAGGCGAGCGCCGCCGGCAGTTGTCCCGGCTCGCTGCCGCCTGCCATCGCCAGGTCGGGCTTGCCGCCGCCCTTGCCGCCGACCTGGGTGGCGACGAAATTGACCAGTTCGCCGGCCTTGATCCTGTTGGTGACGTCAGGCGTGACCGCGGCGATCAGGCTGACCTTGCCGTCCGTGACCGTGCCCAGCACCAGCGCGCAGGACTTCAGCTTGTCGCGCAGTTTGTCGGCGGTCTCGCGCAGGCCCTTGGCGTCGACGCCGTCGAGCTGCGCTGCCAGCACGCGCACGCCTTTGACGTCGACGGCCTGCTGCGCCAGTTCGTCGCCGGCGCTCGACGCCAGCCTGGACTTCAGGCGGTCGAGCTCCTTTTCCAGCGCGCGGCTGTGTTCCATCAGCTGCGCCACGCGCTCGGCGGCGTCGAGCGGGGTGGCCTTGACCAGTTGCGCGATCGCGCCGAGATTTTTCTCGGTTTCGCCGAGGTAGGCGAGCACGCCGGTGCCGGTGGTCGCCTCGATGCGGCGGATGCCCGCCGCGACGCCGGTTTCCAGCAGGATCTTGAAGGCGCCGATGTCGCCGGTGCGCGCCACGTGGGTGCCGCCGCACAGTTCGCGCGAGCTGCCGATGTCGAGCACCCGCACCTCGTCGCCGTATTTCTCGCCGAACAGCATCATCGCGCCGGTCTTCCGCGCCTCGTCGATCGCCATCACCCGCGCCCGCGTCGCCGTGTTGGCGAGGATTTCGGCGTTGACGCGCGCTTCCACTTCGCGGATCTGCGCGGCGGTCATCGGGGTCGGCTGAATAAAGTCGAAGCGGGTCTTGTCGGCATCCACCAGCGAGCCTTTCTGCTGCACGTGATCGCCCAGTACCTCGCGCAGCGCCTTGTGCATCAGGTGGGTGGCCGAATGGTTGCGCATGGTGCGCGCGCGCGCCTCTTCGTCGACGCGCGCGAGCACGGCGTCGCCGACCACCAGCGAGCCGGTTTTCACCACGCCGTGATGGCCGAACACCTGCGCCTGGATTTTCTGCGTGTCCTCGACCTCGAACGCGCCGTTGGAACCCTGCAGCACGCCGCGGTCGCCGGCCTGGCCGCCGGATTCGGCGTAGAAGGGGGTGTGGTCGAGCACCACTACGCCGAGTTCACCTTCCGTCAGTTCATCGACGGCAACCCCGTCGCGGTACAGCGCGAGAACGGTGCCCTCGTGCGCCAGCGTGTCGTAGCCGTGGAAGGTGGTCGCCGCGCCGGCATAGTCCAGCCCGGCGCCAAGCTTGAACTTGCCGGCGGCGCGCGCCTGGTTCTTCTGTTGCCGCATGGCGGCGTCGAAGGCGGCGGTGTCGACGCTGATGCCGGCCTCGCGGCAGATGTCGGCGGTCAGGTCGAGCGGGAAACCATAGGTGTCGTGCAGCTTGAATGCCAGCTCGCCGTCGAACGTCCCGCCTGAGGGCAGCGCCTTCAGCGTGGCTTCGAGGATGCCCATGCCGTGCTCGATGGTCTCGAAGAAGCGTTCCTCTTCCTGCCGCAGGATGTCCATCACGCGAGCTTGCGCCTTGACCAGTTCGGGGTAGGCGTCGCCCATCACCGCCGCGAGGTCGGGCACGATGCGGTGGAAGAAGGCCGTGCGCGTGCCCAATTTATAACCATGACGGATGGCGCGGCGGATGATGCGGCGCAGCACGTAGCCGCGCCCCTCGTTGCCGGGAATGACGCCGTCGACGATCAGGAAGGAGCAGGCGCGGATGTGGTCGGCGATGACCTTGAGCGAGTTGTTCGCCAGATCATTCGTCTGCGTTTCGCGCGCGGCAGCGGTGATCAGTGCCTGGAACAGGTCGATGTCGTAGTTGGAATGCACGTGCTGCATCACCGCCGAGATGCGCTCCAGCCCCATGCCGGTGTCGACCGACGGCTTCGGCAGCGGATGCATCGTGCCGGCCTCGTCGCGGTTGAACTGCATGAACACGTTGTTCCAGATCTCGATGTAGCGGTCGCCGTCCTCGTCGGGTGAGCCGGGCGGGCCGCCGGCGACCTCGGGTCCGTGGTCGTAGAAGATCTCGGTGCAGGGGCCGCAGGGGCCGGTGTCGCCCATCGCCCAGAAGTTGTCCGAGGCGTAGCGCGCGCCCTTGTTGTCGCCGATGCGGACGATGCGTTCTTTCGGCACGCCGATGTCGTTGTGCCAGATGTCGTAGGCTTCATCGTCCTCGGCATACACCGTGACCCACAGCTTGTCGGCCGGCAGCTGCAATACGTCGGCAAGAAACGCCCAGGCGTACTTGATCGCCTCCCGCTTGAAGTAGTCGCCGAAACTGAAGTTGCCCAGCATCTCGAAGAAGGTGTGGTGACGCGCGGTGTAGCCGACGTTTTCGAGGTCGTTGTGCTTGCCGCCGGCGCGCACGCAGCGCTGCGACGACACCGCGCGGGTGTAGGGGCGCGTGTCGTGGCCGGTGAACACGTCCTTGAACTGCACCATGCCGGCGTTGGTGAACAGGAGGGTGGGGTCGTTGCCCGGCACCAGCGGGCTGGAGGGAACGATGGTGTGACCCTTGGAGGCGAAGAATTCGAGGAAGCTCTGACGGATGGCGCTGCTTTTCATGGTGTTGGTATCGATTCGTGCATGGGCGGCGGACAATAAGGCATTGTATCCGTTAAAGTTCCGCCCTTACAGGCGCGAGGGAGTGTGGAAATGGACGACGAGGCAGTCATCGCAGCCATGCGGGAATGGATCGAAAAGGCGGTGATCGGGCTCAACCTGTGTCCGTTCGCCAAGGCGGTCTACGTGAAGAACCAGGTGCGCTACGTGGTGAGCCACGCGCCGCACCTGGACGGCCTGCTGGAGGACCTCGACCGCGAACTGGATTTTCTGGCCGCCGCCGACCCCGAGGCGGTCGACACGACGCTGCTGATTCACCCGACGCTGCTGCCGGATTTCCTCGATTTCAACGATTTCATGCAACTGGCCGAAGCCGCGCTGGAAGAGCATGGGCTGGACGGCGTGATCCAGATCGCCAGCTTCCACCCCGCTTTCCAGTTCGAGGGCACCGAGCCCGACGACCTCGGCAACTACACCAACCGCGCGCCGTTCCCGACCCTGCACCTGTTGCGCGAAGCGAGCATCGATCGGGCGGTGGCGGCGTTTCCGGAAGCCAAGACCATTTACGCGCGTAATATCGAGACGCTGCAGACATTGGGCCATGCGGGATGGCAGGCCCTGTGGCGCAACAAGGCCTGACGAAGCCCGGGCCGAGGCCCCCGGACGTCACCCCATTCATCGTTACGAGGTTCGAATATGCGGTTCATCGACAGAGTCCCTTTTGTTTTCCTGCTTCTCGCCACGCTTTTCATGTTGGGCGCGCCCTTTGTGCCGGAGCCACATCTGGTCGAAAAAATGCGCATGCTGGCGGACGGCACCCTGACCAAACCGATCGATATTTTTGACGTGTTCTGGCATCTGCTGCCGGCAACGCTGCTCGCGGTGAAGATAGTCAGGCTGAAGCGAGGCGGCCACGATATCGGCTAGGCGGGACATGACCCGGTTGGGGTTGCCATTGCGGGGCGAGAGCAAGGACGACGCCATCAATCGTCGCAACGACGCTGGCGCGGCCGCACGATGAACAAGACGGTCCCGCGCATCCTGCTGGGTCTGGTCCTGCTGGCGGCGGTCGGCGCGGCCGTCGCCCTGCGCGAGCATTTCGACGCCGCCGCCCTGCAAGCCTGGGTGGAAGGCGCCGCCGCCGCCGGGCCGCTCGTGTTCATGGCCCTTTATGCACTGGCCACCGTGCTGTTTTTGCCCGGTTCGGTGCTGACGCTTGCCGGCGGCGCCCTGTTCGGCCCCGTCTGGGGCACGCTGTGGAACCTGACCGGCGCCACCCTCGGTGCCTCACTGGCCTTCCTCATCTCCCGCTACCTGGGCGCCGACTGGGTCACGCGCCGCGCCGGGCCGCGCCTGCAGCGCCTGAACGACGGCGTGACGTCGGAAGGCTGGCGCTTCGTCGCCTTCGTGCGCCTGGTGCCGCTGTTCCCCTTCAACCTGCTGAACTACGCCCTGGGCCTCACCCGCATACCCTTCCTCGCCTACGTGCTGGCCTCCTGGGTGTTCATGCTGCCCGGCGCCATCGCCTACACCTGGCTCGGCTACGCCGGACGCGAGGCGCTGGCCGGCGGCGAGGGCATGATCCGCAACATTCTGATTGCGCTCGCGCTGCTGGCGGCCGTGATCTTTCTGCCGCACTTCGTGCGCAAGCTGCGTGAAAAACCCATGCTGGGCGTGGCATCGCTGAAGCAGCAACTGGATGGCGGCGACGACGTGCTGGTGCTGGACGTGCGTCCCGCCGCCGAATTCGTCGGCGGGCACATCGCCGGCGCGCGCAATATCCCGCTCGATGAACTGGCCGGACGGCTGGCCGAACTGGAAGACTTCAGGCAGCGGCCCATCCGCCTGCTCGGCCGCACCGATCGCCGTTCCGCCCAGGCAGCGCGGCTGCTGGCCGAGGCCGGCTTTGCCGATGCCCAGGTCATCCAGGGCGGCATGACGGCGTGGCGCGCACAAGGCTGGCCGGTGGAAGGCGTTGTGGGAGCGGGCTCGCCCGCGATGGGGGACGTTTGAAATCGCGGACAAGCCCGCTCCCACAACAATATTTTATGTAGAGAAAACCATGTACGACCTCGTCAAAGACTACTACGGCAATCAACTCAAGGGCACGGCCGATCCGCGCACCTCGGCCTGCTGCGACGCCAGCCAGATGCCGGACTGGCTCAAACCCCCGCTGGCGCGCATCTATCCGGAGGTGATGGCGCGTTATTACGGCTGCGGCCTGGTCTGCCCAACTCAACTCAACTCAAGGGATTGAAGGTGCTCGACCTGGGCTGCGGTTCGGGTCGCGATGTGTATGCGCTGGCGCAACTGGCCGGTGAAACCGGCCGGGTCATCGGCGTCGACATGACGGAGGCGCAGCTCGCCGTGGCCGAGGCGCATCGGGAATACCACCGGCAGGCCTTTGGTTTTGCCCGCGACAACGTGGAATTTCGTCTCGGCTACATCGAACGGCTAAACGAGTTGGGACTGGAAGACGCCAGCTTCGACGTGGTGGTGTCCAACTGCGTCGTCAATCTGTCGCCCGACAAGGACGCCGTGCTGCGCCAGGTTCATCGCCTGCTGAAGCCCGGTGGCGAGCTGTATTTTTTCCGATGTCTATGCCGATCGCCGGGTGCCGTCCGAACCGCGCAACGACCCGGTGCTGTACGGCGAATGCCTCGGCGGCGCCCTCTACTGGAACGACTTCCAGACCCTGTCCCGGCGCTGCGGCTTTGACGATCCGCGGCTGGTCGAAGACCGCCCCATCGCCATCACCGATCCGGCGCTGGCGGCGCGGGTCGGCAACATCCGTTTCTATTCGGCGACGTATCGGCTGTTCAAGCTCGACGGCCTGGAGCCCGAGTGCGAAGACTATGGCCAGGCGGTGATCTATCGCGGCGGCATCCCCGGCCAGGAACACCACTTCGTTCTGGACAAACACCACGCCATCGAAGCCGGGCGTGTGTTCCCGGTATGCGGCAACACCTGGCGCATGCCGCACGACACCCGTTTCGCACCGCATTTCGATTTCATCGGCGACTTCTCGCGCCATTGCCATTACGGCATCTTCACCGGCTGCGGCGGCGGGCTGCCGTTCGACGAAGAGGGTGCGGGCGCCCATTCGGCGTGCTGCTGAAGCGGACGGCAGCCCCGGTAGGAGCGGGCTTGCCCGCGCTGCTTACGCGGCAAACACCAGCCTGATCGCCTCCGGCGCATCGCCTTGCGGCAGAACGCGGCCGATGCGCGCCGCCTGGCGGTATCCCGCTTCGTGCAGGGCCGCGATGCAGGCATCCGCCGCCGACTCGGGGACGCCGGCGAGCAGACCGCCGGCGGTTTGCGGGTCGAACAGCAGCGGGTAATTCGGGTGGTCCAGGGCGGCTTTCTGGTTGCGCAGCGCCCGGCGCAGGCGCGTGTTGGCCGGATGCAGCGAACTCAGAATGCCGGCCGCCACGGTTTCCGCCGCCCCGTCCAGCAGCGGCAGGGCGTCGAGTTCGAGTTCGGCGTCGACGCCGGCGGCCCGGGTCATTTCCAGCAGGTGGCCGAGCAGGCCGAAGCCGGTCAGGTCGGTGCAGGCGCGGGCGCCGTGGGCGCTCAGGCAGGCGGCGGCGGCGCGGCTGGAGACCTGCATCGAAGCGAGCGCGGCGTCGATCCAGCGGCCGCGCGCCTGCAGGCGCGCATGGGCGGCGAACAGGGTGCCGGTGCCGATCGGCTTGGTCAGGATCAGCACGTCGCCGGGGCGCAGGCCACCCTTGGCCATCACCCCGCTCAATGTCTCGTCGATCAGGCCGTTGACGGCGAAGCCCAGCGCCAGTTCGCGGCCCTCGCCGGTGTGGCCGCCGACCAGCGCGCAGCCGGCCTCGTTGAGCACCGACACCGCGCCCGACATCATCTGGTACAGGGTGTCCTCGACCTTGTCCTCCAGCCCCGGCGGCACGGTGGCGATGGCGGTGGCGGACTGGGCCTCGGCGCCCATCGCGAAGATGTCGCCCAGCGCGTGATTGGCGGCGATGCGGCCGAACAGCCAGGGATCATCGACGAAGGCGCGGAAGAAATCCACCGTGTGCACCAGCGCCTTGCCCGGCGGCACGCGCAGCACGGCGGCGTCGTCCGGGGCGTGCAGGCCGATCAGCACGTCGTCGCGTTCGATCGGCCGGACCTGGGCCAGGGCGCGTGACAGCACGGTCGCCCCGACCTTGGCGCCGCAGCCCCCGCAGCGCATGGCCAGCGCGGAAATAGCCTGCGTCTGCTCGGCCGCTTCGAGGGGAATCTGCTCGCCCGGTTTCGTGTCGGCCTCGGGCATTGCCGGAAATTGGCTGAAGCGCTGCATGAAGCGGCGGTCGATCCGGTCTTTCCAGCGCCACACCCAGTCGCCGCGCGCATAAAACGCGCCGCGCGAGGCGATGGCGTGCTGGTCGCCGGTGCTGATCAGGGCCAGCCATCGCCGCTGCGGGTGGTAGAGCTTCAAGGCTTGGCCGCGCAGCGTGCGGCGCAGGGTTCCGGCCAGGGTCGGCCCCATGCGGACGGCGAACACGCCGGCCTTTTCCCGCGGCTGGCCGATGATCGACGCGCAATCGCCGGCGGCGAAAATCAGCGGGTCGGTGTCGGTCTGCAGCGTATCGCGCACCCGGACGAAGCCGGCCGCGTCCAGCGCCAGGCCGGTGTCGGCCAGCCAGGCTGCGCCGCCGGCCTGGGTCACCCAGACGATCTCGTCGGCTTGCAGGGTCTCGCCGCGGCGGGTCTCAAGACGGTTCTCGGCCACGCTGACGACTTCCGCGTCAAGGTGCAGCGTGACGCCCCGCTGCGCGAGCACCGACTCGAAACCGCGGCGCACCGCGGCGTTGTGGGTCGGCAGGATGGTGGGGCCGGCGGTGACCAGATGCATGCGCAATTCATCGGGGTCGAGCCCCTGCGCCGTCAGTTCCCTGCGCAGCCGATACTGCATCGCCAGTGCCAGCTCGACCCCGCCGGCGCCGGCGCCGACCACCGCCACCGTGGTGAGCCCGGCATGGCCGCGCACCCGCTCCAGTAGCGCCAGCCAGCGCGCGTTGAACTGGCGGATCGGTTTCACCGGCACGGCATGGGTGTCGGCGCCCGGCACCTGGCCGAGACTGGGCGTCGAGCCGATGTTGATCGACAGCGCGTCGTAGGCCACCGGCGGACGCGTGCGGCAGATCACCTTGCGCGCCGCGCGGTCGATGCCGACCACTTCGTCGCGGTAATAGCGCGCGCCGGCGAATTCGGCCAGGCGCCGTACGTCGATGTGCGCGTCGTCGCAGGTGTAATGCCCGGCGATGTAGCCGGGCAGCATGCCGGAGTAGGGGGTGTCGGTATCGGTGCAGATCAGCGTCAGGCGCGCGCCGGGCAGCGGGTTCATCGCCCACATGCGCAGCACGATCACATGGCTGTGGCCGCCGCCGATCAATACGATGTCCCGCAATACGGGGCTTTCAGATGCTTGCATCAACCTAGAAACCGCAGTTGGACGCACCCGATGGTGCGTGTGATCGGGTGGCTGGCGCGAAGCAACGAGAGCGGGTCTGTTGCCGCTTCAGCGGCTTTACAGACCCAGCCTGCCCCTTGCGGGTGCGCCGCTGGCCGGGGCCTGCAAGGAGGCGTGACAAAGGCAGGCGCGCGATCACACGTGGCAGCGGGTGCGTAGCGATGTCACCTAAAAGGTGAACGCTAACGAAGGCAGAAAATTCAGTATCCATATGATGCTCGTAAAGGAGATAAGCGGTCAGCTGCGGTTTCCAGGTTCAATACCCTAAGCAATCATGAGCAACGGCCGGCTCAAGCAAGAAACCGTTATACAGCCCGGAAGCCGGGAATGGCACCGCCGTGGAGCAGATCGGCGGGTTCGTCGATATCCTTCAGCGTGTCGCCCACCCATACCGTCCAGCCCAGGGCCGCGAGGCGTTCCAGCGTGAGGTCGGCCACTGCCGCGGTGCTCCACGGCATGTCCTCGAACAGCCCGGCGTCGAAGGCGCGCATGCCCAGCAGCGGATAGCCGCCGTCCTCGGCCCGGTGCAGAACGGCGTCATGCCCGGCCAACTCGGCGGCGGCGACGCGCAGGCGGGCGGCGGTGAGGTCGGGGCAATCCGTGCCGGTCAGCAGCACCGGCTCGCCCCGCGCGAGGGCGCGCTGCGCGGCGCGGGCCATGCGCGCGCCGAGATCGCCTTCGCCCTGATCGCTGGTTTCGATGCCGGCCGGGAGCGGGATGCCCGCCCACTCGGGCGCACCCGGCGCCGGGCTCATGCACAGCTCCACCGGGCCAACGGCGGCGGCGAGCGCCTGCGCCAGCGCCTGATCGAGCATGCGCGCCGCCAGTTGCGCCGCCCCCGCTGCGCCCAGCGCCGGAATGAGGCGGGTCTTGACCCGCCCCGCCACGGGCGCCTTGGCGAAGACCACGATGCGGACGGCGTTCATGACGCGTTGTAATACCGGGTAGCCAGATGGGCGGGCGGCACGCCGCGCCAGTAGTCGAAACGCAGCCGCCACATGAGCAGGATGGTGCGCCAGGCGCCGTGCGTGTCCCAGCGCCGGCCGGAGGTCGTGACCCGCGCGCGCAGGCCGGCCGGCGGCCCGAGACGCTTCAGGCGCTTCGACAGTTCGATGTCTTCCATCAGCGGCTGCGCCGGAAAACCGCCCGCCGCTTCGAAGGCGGCGCGGGTGACGAAGATCGCCTGGTCGCCGGTGGCGATGCCGGTGAGACGCGAGCGCAGGTTCATCGACATCGCAATGACCGGCAGCCAGGCCGAACGGCCTGCGATCGCCACATCGAAGCGGCCCCAACTGCGGCCGGCGAGCGCCCGTTCGACGAGCGTGTGCGCGTGCGGCGGCAGGCGGGTGTCGGCGTGCAGGAACAGCAGGGCGTCGCCGCTTGCGATCTGTCCCCCCGCGTTCATCTGGAGGGCGCGGCCGCGCGGCGTGACGATGACGCGGTCGGCCAGCGACGAGGCCCGTTCCGGCGTGCCATCGGTGCTGCCGCCATCGGCGACGAGGACTTCCGCGCCGAACGCCCTGAGCGGCGCCAGGGTGTCGAGTGCGGCAACAATGCCCTCCGCCTCGTTCAGCACAGGCACGATGATGGACAATTTCAACCCCGTCTCCAGGCATGAAAGCGCTCGACCCAGCGCAGCAGCCTTTCCGGCGCGTGCGCCTTCTTCCACACGCCGGCGGCGTACTTGTTGGCTTCCGCCAGCGTCGGATAGATGTGGAGCGTGGCGAGGATCTTGTTGAGCCCGAGGCCGTGCTTCATCGCCAGCACGTATTCGGCGATCAGCTCGCCGGCATGTTCGCCGACGATGGTCACGCCGAGGATGGTGTCCTTGCCCGGCACGGTCAGCACCTTGACGAAGCCATGCGCCTCGCCATCGACAATCGCGCGGTCGAGCTCGGCGAGATCGTAGCGGCTGATCTCGAAAGGGACGCCTTTCTCCTTCGCCTCCTGCTCGTTGAGGCCGACGCGCGCCACTTCCGGATCGACGAAGGTCGCCCACGGGATCACCGAATAGTCGGCCCTGAATTTCTTGAACGGATCGAACAGGGCGTTGACCGCCGCATACCAGGCCTGATGCGCGGCGGTATGGGTGAACTGGAACGGCCCGGCGACGTCCCCCGCCGCGTAGATGTTCGGGTAGTTGGTCTGCAGGAAGGCGTTGGTGCCGACCGTGCGCGACGTTTTCACGCCCAGTTCCTCCAGCCCGTAGCCTGCGAGGTTGGCGGCGCGGCCGACGGCGACCAGCACGGCGTCGAAGGGAATGCGCACCTCGCGGCCGCCGTGTTCGGCGATCAGGATCTTCTCGCCGTTTTCGACGAGGAACTGCTTCGCCTGGTGTTCGACCCGCACGTCGATGCCCTCGTCGCGAAAGCGCCGGGTCACGAGTTCGGACACCTCCGGATCTTCGCGGTTGAGGATGCGCGGCCCCTGCTGGACCAGCGTCACTCCGGCGCCGAAGCGGGCGAAGGTCTGGGCCAGTTCGGCGCCGATCGGCCCGCCGCCCAGCACCACCAGACGCCGCGGCAATTCGCGCACATTCCACACCGTATCGGAGGTGAGATAACCCGTTTCTTCGATGCCCGGAATCGGCGGCACGAAGGGGCGCCCGCCTGCCGCGATGACGATGCTGCGCGTGCTCAGCCGCTGCGTGCGGCCATCCTGGCGGACGACGTCCACTTCCCAGGGCGACACGAGCTTCGCCGTGCCCGCGATCACCTCGACGCCGAGGCCGCTGTAGCGCTCGGCCGAGTCGTGCGGCTCGATCGCCCGCACCACGCGCTGCACGCGCGCCATCACGTCGGCGAAGTCGAATTCGGCACGCGCTTCGCGGATGCCGAATTCCTGCGCGCGCGCCACCTGCGACAGGAATTTCGCCGAGCGGATGAGCGCCTTCGAGGGCACGCAGCCGGTGTTGAGGCAGTCGCCGCCCATCCGGTGCTTCTCGATCAGCGTGACCTTCGCCTTGAGTACGGCAGCGATATAGGCTGTCACCAGCCCGGCCGAGCCGCCGCCGATCACCACCAGATTGCGCTCGAAGCGGCGCGGTTTTTTCCAGCGGCTCACGTCCGGCCTTCCGCTTCGTCCAGCGCGCCGCCGCAACTGCTGCCTTGGCCCGCGGTGCAGCCGTAGCAGTGGTCGGCGATCCGGATGGCTTGTCCGCTCACCTCCTGGACCAGCAGGTCGGCCAGCGTGGCCGGCCCGGGCAGGGACAGTCCCAGCATCTGGTTGAAGTCGCAGTCGTAGAGACGCCCGCGCCAGTCCACGCTGACCAGCTCCCGGCACATGACCTGTTCGAGGTTGTCGGGGTTGTGGCTGGACTTGAGCAGCCGCATGTAGCCGGCGAATTGTCCCTTCGACACCAGCGTGCTGCCGAAGCGCATGATGGGCATGTTGGCCAGGCTGTAGAGCCGGTTGAAGACGATGCCGTAGCGGGCGTGCAGTTCCTGCTTGTAGGCAGCCTCCAGGCCGGCCTGGGCCGGCGGCAGGCCGGCCCCGAGCGGGTTGTGGACCAGGTTCAGATTAAGCCCGCTGTCCGCTTGCCCGTAGCCCAGGGCGTTGAGCTGCCTGAGGCCGGCGATGCTGCGCTCGAACACGCCCTTGCCGCGCTGCCCGTCGACGTTCTCCTCGAGGTAGCAGGGCAGGGATGCCACGACCTCGACGCCCTGCCCGGCGAGGAAATCGGCCAGGTCATCCTGGCCGGGCTCGGACAGGATGGTGAGATTGCAGCGGTCGATCACCCGGGTTCCCAGCGCCCGCGCTTCGCGCACCAGCCAGCGGAACCGCGGATGCAGTTCCGGCGCGCCGCCGGTGAGGTCCAGCGTTGTGAGGCCGCGCGCCGCCAGCACGTGCGGGATGCGCGCCACGTTGGCGTCGTCCATCGCCTCCGCGCGGTTCGGACCCGCGTTGACGTGGCAGTGCAGGCAGGTCTGGTTGCAGCGGTAGCCCAGATTGACCTGCAGGGTGACGAGGCGGCCGCGGCGCAGCGCGGGAAAGTCCGTTGCCTGAAGAAGGGGTAGGGTGTTGTGCATGGAACAGCCGAAAGGTGTATCGCGCGATAAATGCATTTTGCACCAGGCATGCGCGCTTGCGCGGATTTCCGCAACGGGGTGCCGATCACCCTCGGATCTGGTCGATTCGCGCTATTGCCGGTTTAGCATGGCGCGGCGATCATTCGGGTATTCCTGAAGGAGCAGGCACGCCGTGCGGGCACTGGATTGGCGACACCGAATACACCTGGCTGGATGCTTGCGCCGCAGCCAGCCAGCCTTGGCGCCCATTTCCACAGTCAGACCACCCCGATAAATGTTGCGCCCTTTCAATGGCTGGACTTCCCATGTCGAACCAACCCCGTATCCTCGAATTGCGTCAGGCGCTGTCGCGCGTCATCGTCGGCCAGGACATCCTGCTCGACCGGCTGGTGATCGGCCTTTTGGCTGACGGCCACGTGCTGGTGGA
>JBAQND010000026.1:0-10655 GCA_049303455.1 Thiobacillus sp. | reverse complement strand
GGTTTCCACGGGAGCGGGCTGGCGCTCGGTGCACGCCTCGGCATGAAGAACATCGGAAAGCCGTGTGCGGGAAAACCGCATGCACGGTTTGATGAGGGAGGGCAGGCGAGAGCCTGTTCTCTACTCTCCCCTTTAGTCGATGTTGCATGTGACACCCTCCCAGAGCAAGTATTGCCCTTTCCAGTGTGTCCATCAAACGTGGGGAAGATCATTCCGACCTGTTTCGGTCAGTCGGTAATGTCACCTGCTTGGATGTCGGCCTATTCAGCCTTCACATTTCTCAGTTCGTTTTCGTCGCACGCTTTTGCAAACATGGGGGTGTTCTTCCTGTGTGTCGATAGGGGATCGGGGCGCAAACGGGCGTACCGTTTGCGACACATGACGGGGGGCGGATCATTCCGGCTGGTTGCGCATGAAATCCGCGGTCTTGAAGAAGGCGGCCTGCAGTTCCGCCTGCAGGCCGGCCTCAAGTTCCCGGTCCTGCATGGCGCGCTGCATGCATCCCAGCCACTGGTCGCGCTCGCTCACGCCGATGGCAAAGTGCGCGTGACGGCGGCGCAGGAAGGGCTGACCGACGTGCTCGGCGAACAGCGCGGGTCCGCCGGTCCACTCGCTGAGAAACCAGAACAGCTTGTTGCGGGATTCGGCCAGGTCCGCGGGATGCAGTTTACGGATGCCGTAATAGTCGGGGTCCTCGTCCATCAGGTCGTAGAAGCGATCGACCAGTCCGCGCACGCCTTCCGCCCCGCCAAGACGGCCGTAATGGGGATTGGCAATGACGGTCTCAGTGTTCATGGTGCGGGCATCCTGGAGGGTGGGGTCGATTCATGCCGCAGGGAATAGCCTGCCCGGACGTTCGCCAGGGCAGGGGGCGCGGCATGCGCCGGGACTCAATCCCGGATCAAACCGGACGGTTCTCGTTGGGGTTGCGCACCGGACCCATGACGGCCAGCCCTTCCTCGTAGCTCATGGTGGGGAAGGTGTCGGAAAACTTCAGCGCGGTCTCGGCGATTTTGTCCACCTTGCCGGCCGAATCCAGACGCTTGAGGTCGATGCGCTCCAGGTACAACAGATCCAGCAGTTCATTGTAAACCGTCGCTTCGTCGATGGGCAGCACATAGAACGTCGCGCCGCTGTAAGGGACCTGATAGCGCGTGCTGAGATCGATGTTGTTGCAGAACAGGAAGTACTTGCCGTCTGGCGTCAGGGTGGAACCCATCGCGTCCGCCAGCGGTTTCAGGTATTCGAAGGAAAGCAGATAGGCCGCCATGAAGTCGAGGCCCGGCTTGCCTTCCTGTGCCACGGCGATCACCTGGTCCGCTGTCAGTTCGGGCGGGCGCGCTTCGTCTGCGTACTGCTGCGCGAACTTGATGGCGATTTCGCCACGAAATCCGAAGCGGCCGGTTTCGCCGGTGGCGTCCTTGAATACCGGATTCTGCAAGCGCTTCTCGGCATCGAGTTGTTTGAAGGCGGTCTGGTCTAGCGTGGTCATGGTGTGCTCTTTGCAAAAGTTGAAGGGGTTTCGTCAAGCTTGATGCAGCAAAAGCAATGCCAGCAGCACCAACAATCCTAAGTCCATGATCCGGCGCCGAAATGCCGGAATCTCACGCCGCACGCCCCGTGTCATGAATGCGACAAAGGGCGCGTTCTGTTGGGGTGTGGTCTGCAAGGCCCCGTCGTTGAAGCACATCGCGCACGGTTCGCCATGGGGCGCGGCGGGGGCCGGCCCATGACTTGACGCGGCTGCGCCCGGGAAAAACAGCAGCGCCTTTGTCGCAAAACAGACAAAGCCTACACAGGCGGATGCCGCCCAATCAGGATATTTAGTTATTTATATTCAATCGCTTATCACTATTTATCGGACATGGCACATGAGTTGCTTTTAGTCAGGCATGACCGGCGGCGCACCATGCCGCCCCCTCAACGCAAGCCAACCAGAGCGAGACGTTCATGCCCAAGGTGCCCATCTATCTCGACTACTCCGCGACCACGCCGATCGACCCGCGCGTGGCGGAAAAGATGATCCCGTACCTGACGGAAAAATTCGGCAATCCGGCCTCGCGTTCGCACGCCTTTGGCTGGGATGCGGATCAAGCCGTGGAACAGGCGCGCGAAGAGGTCGCGGCGCTGGTCAACTGCGATCCCAGGGAAATCGTCTGGACCTCGGGTGCAACCGAGTCGGACAACCTCGCCATCAAGGGCGCGGCGCAGTTCTACAAGGGCAAGGGCAAGCACCTGATCACCGTGCGCACCGAGCACAAGGCGGTGCTCGACCCGATGCGCGAACTTGAGCGGCAGGGCTTCGAGGTCACCTACCTCGATCCCGAGCCGAACGGCCTGCTCGACCTGGAAAAATTCACGGCCGCCATCCGCCCCGACACCATCCTCGCCTCGGTCATGCACGTGAACAATGAGATCGGCGTGATCCAGGACATCGACACCCTCGGCGAACTCTGCCGCGCCAGGGGCGTGCTGTTCCATGTGGACGCGGCGCAGTCCACCGGCAAGGCGCCGATCGATCTTGCCAAGCTGAAAGTGGACCTGATGTCCTTCTCCGCCCACAAGACCTACGGACCCAAGGGCATCGGCGCGCTGTACGTGCGGCGCAAGCCGCGCATCCGCATCGAGGCGCAAATGCACGGCGGCGGCCATGAGCGCGGCATGCGTTCCGGCACGCTGGCCACGCACCAGATCGTCGGCATGGGCGCGGCCTTCCGCATCGCCGCAGAGGAAATGGCGACCGAGAACGAACGCATCCGCATGCTGCGCGACAAACTGTGGGCGGGCATCAGCAGCATGGACGAAGTGCACCTCAACGGCGACATGCAGCGGCGGGTGCCGCACAACCTCAACGCGAGCTTCAATTTCGTCGAGGGCGAATCGCTGATGATGGCGATCAAGGATCTCGCGGTCTCCAGCGGCTCGGCCTGCACCTCGGCCAGCCTGGAGCCGTCCTACGTGCTGAAGGCGCTGGGCCGCAACGACGAACTGGCGCACAGCTCGATCCGCTTCTCCATCGGCCGTTTCACCACCGAGGAAGAAATCGACTACGCCGTGCAGCTGCTCCACAAGCACGTCGGCAAACTGCGCGATCTGTCGCCGTTGTGGGACATGCACTGCGCCGGCGTCGACCTGAATTCCGTGCAATGGGCGGCACATTAACCATGGTGAGGCGTGAGGGGTCAGGGGTCAGGAGTCTGGTTGTGCGCTGCGCGCGGCCGGTTCTCATACCTCACGCCTAGCGCCTCACCCCTTACCGGAGGTAACGACATGTCTTACAGCGACAAGGTACTGGACCATTATGAAAATCCCCGCAACGTCGGGGCGCTCGAAACGGACGATGCTTCAGTGGGCACCGGCATGGTCGGTGCCCCGGCCTGCGGCGACGTGATGAAGCTGCAGATCAAGGTGAACGACGACGGCATCATCGAGGAGGCACGCTTCAAGACGTATGGCTGTGGGTCGGCCATCGCCTCCAGCTCGCTGGTGACCGAATGGGTCAAGGGCAAGACGCTGGATCAGGCGCTGGCCATCAAGAACACCGCCATCGCCGAGGAACTGGCGCTGCCGCCGGTCAAGATCCACTGCTCGATCCTGGCCGAGGACGCGATCAAGGCCGCGGTCGCCGACTATCGCAACAAGCACGAAGTCGGCAGCGAAGGGTATGCCGCTTGCGACCCGAGCCTTGCGGCATAAGCGTCACCCCACACAGGAGATTCATCATGGAAACGCAAACCATCAGTCCCGTTGTCGAAACGCAGGCCCTAAAGGACTCCGATCCACTACGCGCTGAAGCGCCTGTGGAGTCGTATGCCCCGGCCCCGATCGTTTTTACCGAAGCTGCGGCAAACAAGGTCAAGGAAATCATCATGGATGAGGGCAATGCCGCGCTCAAACTGCGCGTCTCCGTTTCCGGCGGCGGCTGTTCCGGCTTCCAGTACGGCTTCAGCTTCGACGAGAACAGTGCCGAAGACGACACCGTGCTGGAGAAATGCGGTGTCTCGCTGCTGGTCGATCCGATGAGCTACATGTACCTGATGGGCGCCGAGATCGACTACAAGGAAAGCCTCGAAGGCGCGCGCTTCGTGATCAACAACCCGAATGCCGTGTCGACCTGCGGCTGCGGCGAATCGTTTTCGGTGTAGGGGAGGGGACATGGCTATCACGCTGTCTGAACGCGCCGCCAACCGGGTGCAAAAATTCCTCGACCAACGCGGCAAGGGGGTTGGCCTGCGCCTGGGCGTGCGCACCAGCGGCTGCTCCGGCATGGCCTACACGCTCGAGTTCGTGGACGAAACCCTGCCCGATGACATTGCCTTCGTGTCCTGCGGTGTCACCGTGCTGATCGATCCCAAGAGCCTGGCCTTCCTCGAAGGCACCGAACTGGATTTCGTGCGTGAAGGCCTGAACGAAGGCTTCAAATTCAACAACCCCAACGTGAAGAATTCCTGCGGCTGCGGCGAAAGCTTCAACGTATAGGAGAACAGCATGGCCCTCCTTCAGATTGCAGAACCGGGTTTATGTGCCGACCCCCACCAGCACCGGCTGGCCGTCGGCATCGACCTGGGCACCACCAATTCCCTGGTCGCCACGGTGCGCAGCGGGTCGGCAGCCGTGCTGGAGGATGAAAGCGGGCGCGCCCTGCTGCCGTCGGTCGTGCGTTACCGGCAGGATGGCATCCCGGAAGTCGGCCTGGAGGCGCAGTTGCGCCAGACCGACGACCCCCACAACACCATCGCTTCGGTCAAGCGCTTCATGGGACGCGGGCTCAAGGACGTGCCCGGCGCGTCCGCCACCCCTTACCGCTTCGTCGATGCCCCCGGCATGGTGCGCATCGAGACGCGCGCCGGCGTGAAAAGCCCGGTGGAAGTGTCGGCCGAAATTCTCAAGGTGCTGCGCAGCCGCGCTGAAGCCAGCCTGGGCGGCGAGCTCACGGGTGCTGTCATCACCGTGCCGGCCTACTTCGACGACGCCCAGCGCCAGGCCACCAAGGATGCCGCGCGGCTGGCCGGCCTCAACGTGCTGCGCCTGCTGAACGAGCCGACCGCGGCCGCCATCGCATATGGCCTCGACACGGCATCGCAAGGCACCTTCTGCATCTACGATCTGGGCGGCGGCACCTTCGATATTTCCATCCTGCGCCTCAGGCAAGGCATCTTCGAAGTGGTCGCCACCAACGGCGATTCCGCGCTGGGCGGCGACGATTTCGACGAATGCATTTATCGCTGGATCGTCGAGCAGGGCGGAATCGCGGAGGCCAGTGTCACGGATAGCCGGCTGTTGTTGAGCCTGGCGCGCAAGGCCAAGGAAACCCTCACCGGGCATGACGAGGCGCGCATTCGCGCCACGCTTGCCTCCGGCGTGGAGCTCGACCTCAGCCTCGCCGCCGAGACGTTCTTCGCGCTCACCGCCGGCCTGATCGCCAAGACAATGGCCCCCACCCGCAAAGCCCTGCGCGACGCCGGCCTTGGCATGGACGACATCGACGGCGTGGTGCTGGTCGGCGGCTCCACCCGCATGCGCCATGTGCGCGCAGCCGTGGCTGATTTCTTCAAGCGCGAGCCGCTCACCAACCTCGACCCGGACAAGGTCGTGGCGCTGGGTGCCGCCATGCAGGCCAATCTGCTGGTGGGCAACCATAAAACGGACGACTGGCTGCTGCTCGACGTGATCCCGCTGTCGCTGGGACTCGAAACCATGGGCGGCCTGGTGGAAAAAGTCGTTCCGCGCAACGCCACCCTCCCGGTCGCACGCGCCCAGGAGTTCACCACCTTCAAGGACGGCCAGACCGCCATCAGCATCCATGTGGTGCAGGGCGAACGCGAACTGGTCGGCGACTGCCGTTCCCTCGCGCGCTTCGAACTGCGCGGCATTCCGCCCATGGTGGCAGGCGCGGCGCGTATCCGCGTCGCCTTCCAGGTCGACGCCGATGGCCTGCTGTCGGTGTCCGCCCACGAGCAGACCAGCGGTGTGCAGACCGCCATCGAGGTCAAGCCGTCCTACGGGCTGGGCGACGACGAAATCGCGCGCATGCTGCAGGACTCCTTCATCCATGCCAAAAACGACATGGATGCACGCAATCTGCGCGAGCAGCGGGTGGACGGCCTGCGTCTGCTCGAGGCCACGCAGGCGGCGCTGGATGAGGATGGCTTACGGTTGCTGTCCGACACGGAGCGCATCGCCATCGGCCGCGCCATGGACACCCTCCAAGTCCTGCTGAATGGCCAGGACCATGTCGCCATCAAGCGCGCGGCCGACTCGCTCAACCGGGCCACCGCCCAGTTCGCCGCCCGCCGCATGGACGCAAGCATTCAGCGCGCCCTGACGGGCCGGCGGCTGGACATGATTGGAGCTTGAACCTGAAAACCGCAGTTGACCGCTTGTTGCCTTAAGGAGTCCAGTATGAATACCGTGTTTTCTGCTTTCGATCAGGTTCACCCGTTGTGTGAGGCCGCGCCCAACTACGGTTTCCAGGTTTAGCCATGCCGCAAATCATCGTACTGCCGCATGCAAGCCTGTGTCCGGACGGCGACGCGCTGGATGCCGCAAGCGGCGCCACCATTTGCGACAGCCTGCTCGCCGCTGGAATCGAACTCGACCATGCGTGCGAACAATCCTGCGCCTGCACCACGTGCCACATCATTGTGCGCGAAGGATTCGCCTCCCTGAATCCCTGCACCGACAAAGAAGACGATCTGCTCGACAAGGCATGGGGGCTGGAGCCGGAATCGCGCCTCGCCTGCCAGGCCATCGTCGACGGCACCGACCTGGTGATCGAGATTCCCAGGTACTCGATCAACATGGTCAAGGAAGGGCATTGAATTGAATTTTCCCCGGTCGCACTGGAGCAATGCGCTCAACGCCACCGTGGCAACAACCTGATCGCTTTCTCCGGAGGCTACTCATGCGCATCGGCATCCCGAAGGAAATCAAGGATCATGAATACCGCGTGGGCGTCACCCCCGCCGGTGTGAGCGCACTCAAGGCCCATGGCCACGACGTGCTGGTGGAAACCCTGGCGGGTGCGCGCATCGGTTTCGGCGATGCCCTGTACGAGGCGGCCGGTGCGATGATCGCGGGGCGCAACGAGGCATACAGCTGCGACATGGTCATCAAGGTCAAGGAGCCGCAGCCTTCGGAAACATCGCTGCTGCGTGAAGGACAGGTGCTGTTCTGCTATCTGCATCTCGCAGCCGAACCGGAACTGACGCGCGGCCTGCTGGAACGCAAGGTGATCGGCATCGCCTACGAGACCGTCACCGATGCCCAGGGCAATCTTCCGCTGCTGATCCCCATGTCGGAAGTGGCCGGCCGCCTTGCGGTGCAGGCGGGCGCCACGGCATTGCAGATCGCATACGGCGGCAGCGGCGTGCTGATCGGCGGGGTGCCGGGCGTGGCGCCCGGCAGGGTGGTCATACTCGGCGGCGGCGCATCCGGCATCAATGCGGCGAAGATGGCGCTGGGTCTGGGCGCGGAGGTCACGGTGCTCGACATCAACCTGGCGCGCCTGCGCTACCTGGATGACGTCTTCGGCATGCGCGTGAAAACGCGTTTTTCCGAACCCGCCGCCATCGCCGAGCTCACGCGCGAGGCGGATCTGGTCATCGGCGCCGTGCTCATTCCGGGCAAGCGCGCGCCGTGCCTGCTGACACGCGACATGGTCAAAGCAATGAGGCCAGGCTCGGCCTTCGTGGATATCGCCATCGACCAGGGCGGCTGCGCCGAAACATCGCGTCCCACCACGCACTCCGCGCCCACCTATGTCGAACACGGCGTGGTGCATTACTGCGTCACCAACATGCCGGGCGCCACCGCACGCACCTCCACCCTGGCGCTGACGCAGGCCACGCTGCCGCTCGCGCTGGAACTTGCCGACAAGGGCTGCGCGCGGGCACTGCTGGATCATCCTGGCCTGCGGGATGGGCTCAACGTATTTCGCGGCCAGGTCACGCATCCCGCTGTCGCAGCCGATCTCGGTTACGCCTTTGAAGCTTTTGCCATGACTGCACTGGCAGCATAGGGGTCGTTAATGAATAAATTGGGCATGCGCCCAAAGCGACCCCAGCCCGGAGGGTTGCAGTGCCAAGCTTCAAATTAAAGGAGGCGGGTGTCTGCTGCGTTGCGAGCCTTGCGAAATGACCGCCACGCGCTTGCCATCACCCAGGTTTCCAGGTCGACGCGCTGGATGCCGCACGCGGCGCCACCATTTGCGACAGTCTGCTCGCCGCCGGAATCGAACTCGACCATGCGTGCGAACAGTCCTGCGCCTGCACGACTTTCCACATCATCGTGCGCGAAGGGCTCACCTCGCTGAATCCCTGCACCGAGAAAGAAAATGATTGCTCGACAAGGCATGGGGGCTGGAGCCGGAATCGCGTCTTGCTTGCCAGTCCATCGTCGACGGCACCGACCTGGTGATCGAGATTCCCCGCTACTCGATCAATTATGGTCAAGGAAGGGCATTGAATTGAAGGGCATTGAATTGAGCTTCCCAGACTTGCGGCAACATCGCGTCTGGCCGAAATTTTCTCCATGCACGAGTTAACCAAAATGGCTTGGCGGTGGCTGTCATCAACCCCCGGCAGGCTCGTGACTTTGCCAAAGCTATAGGCGTGCTCGTCAAGACCGATCAGGTTGATGCATTCATGTTGGCCAGGTTTGCGCAGGCCATCAGGCCGCCGGTGCGGACTCTGAAGCCTGAAGAGGAACAGGCGCTGGATGCGGTGCTCACACGTCGTCGCCAGCTCATGGAAATGGTAACGGCCGAAAGCAATCGGCAAAGCAGCGCCAACGCCAAGGTCGCCAAGCGGATACCTCGGCACATCGCTTGGCTGGAAAAAACGACTTGATGAGTCTAATGACGATCTGGATAACATGATTCGCAACAGCCCGCTGTGGCAACACAAGGCAGAAATCATGCAATCCATTCCGGGTGTCGGACGGGGTGACGGCCACGACGTTTCTGGCAGATTTACCGGAAATCGGCACGCTGTCACGACGCGAGATCAGTGCTTTGGTGGGGGTCTGTCCTTACAGTCGCGACAGTGGTTCGTTTTTCGGGGGCGGCGCACTATTTGGGGCGGTCGTGCACGTGTGCGTGCTGCGCTGTACATGGCTGTCATTGTTGCCAGTCGGCACAATTCTGTGATCAAGGTGTTAACCGAAAGCCCCACAGCCGTTGGGTTCTCCATGCGGCGGCTGGCATCCGGAATTTCGATGCCGACGACGTTGCCCACGGCATCGTAATCCAGAATGACGCCGGGTTTCACTTCGTCCGATTCCTCCATGGGGGACGACGAAAACAGCATGGAAAGAATGTCGCTTGCCTGGTCGTAATCGATCTTCATGACTGCCCCCAATATTTCTAGATCTACGCCGCGTCCTGCTGGAGACCGTGTTTCGAGCTCTTTCGACGCTTGCGATCGGCAGGAACCAGTTCGATTTTGAGTGTCACCCCACAGCCTCGGCATATCGCTTGAGGGAAGCCACCGAGGGCGCATGCTTGCCGGCGGACTCCAGGCGGGAAACCGCGCTTTTGGTGGTGCCCATGCGGGAGGCGACGGCCTCTTGAGCAAGGCCGGCGCGGGTACGCGCTGCGAACATTTCGTGGGTGAGGGTGTATTCGAACTCCAGCGCTTCGTAGGCTTCGTTGAAACCGCGTCGCGCGGATGCCTTCTCAAGGAACGCCTTGTGGTTGTGGCGCATGGGTTGGAATTTGAGATCAGCCATTTTGTAGGTTTTGGGACGCTTCCCTTTATCCGCTACGCCTCCCAAGGCTGGTTGTCCGGATTGTTCAAATCCCTGCTGCCGTGTGGCACCGTCAGCACCAAAGCATGGTCGGAGGCGATTTGGTAAATAATTCGATAGCCCTGAAACACAATTTCCCGAATGTCGTCACGGCCAATTTCTGGCACCCGACGTCCCAGATTCGGGAAGCCGCGAATCGCCTCTGCCCGGGCAAGTATGCGCTGGATGAGAATTGCCGTGCATAAATGGGTGAGTCCTGTCCGATGTAAGTACGCAAGTGTTTGAGGTCTTCACGTGCGGTGTTTGACCAGACAAGATTCACGGCTGCTCGCCAAGCAACTCGCGCACGACCTCTTCGTGAGACAGCACGCGCCCATCGGCGGCATCTTTCAAACCGGCCTCGATTTTTTGTCGCACATAAAGCTCGTACATGAGGTCGTCGAAAGTTGCTGTATCTGGCAAGCGCTCAATCAACACACGAGCCATTTCTTTGACTGACTGCATGGTATGTCCTCCGGAATAATCAACGCCTGAATTTTACTCGCATCCCTTCAGGGCCGCCCTTGGCTTTTTCAAGTCTTCCGATCAGCCCGGCAGCATCGCCAGCAATCCATTCAACCGCCGCACAAAACTCGCCGGATCGTCGAGCTGGCCGCCCTCCGCCAGCAGGGCCTGCTCGAACAGCAGGTTGGCCCAGTCGGCGAAGCGGTCTTCGTCGGACTCGCTGTTGAGCCGCGTGACCAGCGCGTGTGAAGGGTTGATCTCCAGCGTGGGTTTCACGGTGGGCGCGGCCTGGCCGGCGGCCTTCAACAGGCGTTCGAGGTTGGCGCTCATGTCACCTTCGCCGGTGACGAGGCAGGCGGGCGAGTCGGTGAGGCGGTGGGTGACGCGGACGTCCTTGACGCGCT
>JBAQND010000025.1:0-5228 GCA_049303455.1 Thiobacillus sp. | reverse complement strand
TCCGCGTCGCCCAGGCGGTATTGATGCCAGATTGCAAGTTTGGCGCGGCTGTAAGGTGGGAAAACAAGTTGAAACTGGGTTTCCGGATATTGCTCGACCAATGTTATCAGGTTGTTTTCCAGATAGGCGATGGCGCGGGCGGCCTGGGGCGGGTCCGGCGCCTCGACCGCGCCGGCATGAATCGCACGCGTGGCCTCGGACATTTTCGCGTATACGTCCCTGATCTGGGCGTTGTCGCGTGCCCGGCACCACGCATCGAAACCGCCGAACCGAACGGCCTGCTCCGGATCCTTCATCCAGGCGTTCGGACGATCCAGGTCCGTCTCCCGGCCGACGCAAGCTGCGTCCCGCGACCAGTGCCCCAGGCAGCCAAGAAAATGCCCATTCAGATAGGCGCGGATATCGTTGAATGGATTGGCATCGTAAAGGAAATCGTAGGTCTGCAGCGGGTAGTACCAGTAGCCCTTGCGCTGATTCAGATAGATGAAATCCAGGGAAAAGATCACCTGGCGCACGGGTCTGCGTTCCAGCAGATGGCGCAGGATCAGCCCCCGCTCAAAAAAGTCTCCCGCGGAAACCGAGAGATTGACGAACCTGCCGCCCAGAATACGGCTCGCTTCATCCGCCGAGGTGTTTTCCAGAATGCTCGTGCCGAGAATCACCGAATCGAAGTCCCCATGACGGATCACCCCCGCCGCCTGCAGGCGCATGTTTTCATGCACCGTCCCGGGGCGTCCCCAAGGCTCGTGAAACAGCGCCAGCGGATCGTAGACGAACAGTGCGGACAAGAGTGCCACCACGGGCCCCAAAGCGGCCAGAAGCAGGATCAAGACAAGTTTCCGGGCGCGCTTGTCCATCTCAGAAATTGAAATAAATAAATTCGGAATACTTCGAGGCCATCAGCGTGAGCAGCGACACCGCGGCCAACAGCCCATAGGCGACAGCGCTGACGACACCCGGGGAGGCACCCGACAACAATGCGTTGCTGTTGCGACGCATCAGGACCAACACCAACCCGCCCAGCAAAGCCAGACCGACTTCGGCATGGCTGCTCATCAAGCCGATCCAGCCTCCGAAGTTGGCGCCCAGGCCTGCGATGGCATCGAGGCCCGCCATTCCGCGCAACACCTTCAGCGCATCCTCCAGCGTCTGTGCGCGGAAAAAGACCCAGCTAAAATTGACGAAATTGAAGGTCACCAGCCAGGCGAGGATAGGGGACATTCGCAGCCCCATGCGCTGCCACAGACGATGCGACAACATCGCCGCGCCGTGCAGACCGCCCCAGATCACGAACATCCAGGTGGCGCCATGCCACAAACCGCCCAGCACAAACGTCACCAGCAAATTGGCAGCCACCCGGCCGGGCGCCCGCCGGCTGCCGCCCAGCGGAATATAGAGATAATCACGCAGAAAGCGGCTCAGGGTGATATGCCAGCGGCGCCAGAAATCCTGGATATTCGTCGCCCGGTAGGGCGAATTGAAGTTGAACGGCATGCGGATGTTGAACAGCAGGGCAGCACCCAGCGCCATGTCCGTATAGCCGCTGAAATCGAAATAGATCTGGAACGTGTAGGAAAGGCTGGTGACCCATGCCTCGAAGAAACTCAGATGATCGGCCTGGTCGAATCCCGCAGTGGCCCAGACCGCGAAGGTCTCCGCGATCAGCACCTTTTTTGCCAGTCCCACGCTGAACAGCATCAACCCGAGCAGCACCTTGCGATAGCGCCGCGCCAGATTCGCGACTGCAGCGAACTGCGGCATGATTTCGCCGTGATGAACCACCGGCCCGGCAATGAGGTGCGGGAAGAAGGTCACGAACAGCGCATAGTTGAGCAGGTCGTATTCCTTCGCCTTGCCACGATAGCTATCGACCAGATAGGCGATCTGGGTAAAGGTGAAGAAGCTGATCGCCAGGGGCAGCACAATGCCGAGCGGATCCGGGGGAGCATCCACCAAACGCCCAAGATTGCTCAGGAAAAAATCGGCATATTTATAATAGCCGAGCAGCCCCAGGTTAAAGGCGATGCCTGCCGCAAGCACCCATTCAGGTTTGAGCGGGCCGCGCGACACGCCAGACGCTCCCCTGGCCAGCGCATTTCCGACCGTGAAATTGACCAGAATCGAGATCAGAATCAGCGGTAAATACTGGACATTCCACCAGGCATAAAACACCAGGCTGGCCAACACCAGCCAGCTTTTGCCGGCCACAATCAGGCGTTTTTGATTCAGCCAGAAATAAACCAGAAAGCTTATTGGCAGAAAGGCCAGAATGAATTCGAGCGAATTGAATAACATTCAACCCAGGTTATCCATGAGAGACAAAATACCGCTAAGGGCGCGCGAGGGCGCCACTATTTGCGGCCGTACTCGCGCCAGGGGCGGCGATGCATGTTACCCGAATCGTTATACCGGAAAATACCGGCATCCGGTCTTGCTTTCGGCCCGATGGCGGGCCGCCTGCCCTTTGTGGGAGCGCCTGCAGTCAGGGGTGCGCATGGCACATCATTTGTTCGAAGACCGGTTCGCATAGCGCATCCTGCACCCCCGGTAGGAGCGGGTTTACCCGCGATTGACGTTCCTATCGGGGCTGAAGCCCCTCCTACAAGCGGCAGCAGCAGGCGTTTTGTGGGAGCGGGTTTACCCGCGATTGAGTCACCTCACCATCGGGGCTAAAACCCCTCCCACAGGTTCTGGCTGTTGCAGGAGACTTGCCCCGGGCCAAAGCCCATAGGTTCGGAAGTGCCTTGTTTGAAGCGGGGCGCCGCTACATGACGTGATCAAAAAAACGGGGCATACAGCAACGGGGCATACAGCTCAGCCGGATGCCCCGTCCCCGCCGGCCATGCCTTCTACGGTTTTTTCAGTGCTTCCAGCGTCGCGTCGTCCAGAACGATCGGCTTGTTACCCTCGTATGGCTTGAGCAATTCCGCTCGTTTCCTGCCTAGATACTCGTTGCGCAACGCCGTCACAAGCGGCCCTTTCACTTCCTCAAAAGTTTGTTGCCTAGCTTCGCGCTTTTCCAGCAATTTAATGATGTGGTAGCCAAAACGGGTGCGCACCAGTTCGCTGATCTCGCCCGGCTTCAGGGCGTAAGCGGCCTCCTCGAACGGCGGCACGAACCTTCCCTTGTCCGACCAGCCGCGTATCTCGCCGCCCTCGCGCTTGCTGCCCGGATCCTCGGAATGTGCCTTGGCCAGCTCGGAAAAATCGGCGCCTGCGCGCAGTTCCTTGAGGACCTGCATCGCCTTTGCTTTCACCACTGCGTCGCGCTTTGTCTCATCCTCGTCGTTGACCGCAAACAGGATATGCGCCACCCGTATCGCTTCCGGCACAACGTAAGCGCCCAAGTTGGCCATATAGCGCTCCCTGGCCAGTTCGGTCAAATCGGGCACGCTCGCAGCGGCCTTGGCCATTTCACCATCGATGTAGGCGCGCACCACGATATCGCGTGTGGCGCGCGCGATACTGGCGCGCACCTGGGGCGAATCCGCCGTTCCCGCTTTTCTGGCCGCTTCCGCCAAGCGGCGGTCGAGCATCAGATTGGTAATATAGCGAGTCATCTGTTCGCGATTCATTTGCGCCCGGATGTTCGCGGGCACGCCTTCGAGTTCCTGGCGAATCTCCTCATGGGACACGCTGCCCAGGCCATCCGATATCGCTTGCGCCTGCGCCAAACCGGCGGTAAACCACATCGAGGCCGACACCAGCCCCAGCATCAACCCAAAGACATTCCTGTTTTTCATTTCCATCCAATCAACCATCACATCAAAACAAAACCTTGAGAGAGAGTCGCTGATTGATTCATTGTTCCCGCGCAGGCGGAAACTTGTCAAATTAAACAAAGCATCCCCGCCTACGCGGGGATGAATAACTCGAATCAATCAACGCTTCCTGAACCTCGGCTTAAGCTATCCCATCGACGGCCATGTCAAAACCACACCATCGCTCAAGGCCTAAAAACGCGTGCCCGGCATCAGCCGGGCACGCTTCCCATCGGGCCGCCCTCACCGGGCGGCCCCCAATACGCCGGAATTACTGGAAGTCCGCTTGCATCTCATCAATCTGGAAGCGAGTTTGTACCGACTCGGAGTACTCGATACCAAGGTAGTACACGGCATTCGGCACGATCGGGCAATAGCCAGGCCCAGTGAAAACAACCGGCACGCGAGTTGAGGTGGTCTTACAGGCCGGAGCCACATTCGCATAGCTTTCAGCCGGGTCGGTGCTCAGCCAGACCCGCATGTTCACCGACACATTGCCACCGTCGAAGCCTTTTACCTTGAAATACTTGATGCTCGTGCCCGCCGTGGGCTCCGATTGGTAGCGCAGCACCAGCTGCTTACCGGAGCCGAGGCTCACGGTCCTAGAGGAGCCATTAACCAGACCCGTGAAGCTGGTTTTTAATGAACACCCGCTGGATGAGGCCGATGCAAACTCGCCATTCAGGCAACCGGGTACATAGCTAATCCTATCTGTCGGGTTACCGGATTGATCCGCCACCGTGCGATTGGTCGTGCTCAGAGGCACCCACAACCCGCTGCCGATACCGGGGTCGCCACCACTGCCACCACTGCCACCACTGCCACCACCGGAAGAAATGATCGTGGCACTACAGCTTTTATCATCCGTAGTGACAGTGTTATCTGAGCCCTTGCAGCTCCATGTATACGTGCTCCCCGTTTCTTCGACTCCTGTATTGCCATAAGAAGAGGTGCTGCACAGGTTGGCCGTCGGCGCAGAGCTAAACGAACCGTTGTTCGCAGAGCCACACACGCCATTCACCATCGGCGTCGGCTCCACCGGAGCCACATAGCCTTCCCGCATTGCATAGCAGCTGGCCTCGGCTCCACCAGTCAGGCTGAGGCAGGACCAGGTAAAGTATTGCGGCCCGGAAATGGGCAGCGTCACCGTGCTGCCGGGGGCGCACTGCTCCGTGCTTGGGGGCATATTGGGGACGGTGGCGGCATCTGCCGTGCCGCAGTCCGCGTCGACCTTCTAGGTCGGGGCCGCGGGGTCGAGAGCCACCCCCTTGGCCAGGGCCACCACGGCACTCGAAGGCTTGACCACAACCTTGGCGGGGGTGCTGACAAAGGTATCACCAGTACCCACCTCGCCCACCACAGTGAACTTAAATTCCTGGGTTTCACTTGCGTCGCCCAGTCCGACCGGGGTCGTATATTTGATAGGGTTACCTGCGAGGTAGTCGGTCAGGGGAACGACTCCCGTGA
>JBAQND010000024.1:0-14846 GCA_049303455.1 Thiobacillus sp. | reverse complement strand
CCCAGTGTGTTCCCAGTGTGTTCCCAGTGTGTTCCCAGTGTGTACAATGAACCGCCGGATGCGGAACCGCACGTCCGGGGGTGTGAGAGGGCGACGGGGGTGACCCCGTCCCCTACTCGATGGTGGGCTAAAAAGATATTTCAGGTGGGGCTGGTGGGTTGGGGTGAATGGCTGGTGGCCCCGAAGCTGCAACTTGAACTTGAAAAGCAATCCTCACAAGAGGAAGTTCATGAAGTTCATCAAGTGACGTTTCCCAACGAACCCGATTCCCGCATTGCCCCGCTGTCGACCGACGATCTGCGCCCCGAATGGAGAGATATCCTGGGACGGCTTCCGGGGACGGGGGCCTCAAGGGGGAAGGTTTCCCGCGCAATGTCCTCGGCATCCTGATGCGAAATCCGGAAACCCTAGCAGCCTGTCGGACTTGAAGAATCGAAGCGAAAATTTGGCTGGGCGAGGACGGATTTTGACGATTTTGCAGGGCAATAGTCGTTCTATTGCTCAAAAAAGCGGCGAAATAAATATGGACCGGCCAGGCAAATTTGCAGCCGATTTCCTTCAAGTCCGACAGGCTGATAGGGCCGTTCCTGGACTACTGGGTGACGTCCAAATCGAAGATGGGGCTGACAGTCCGTGAGCAGGAGCTGGTCATCCTCCGCATGGCGGTCCTCTATCGCAGCGAGTACGTCTGGAAACACCATGTCAAAGTCGGGCGCGAGTTCGGCATCGATGATGCGGAGCTTGACGCTATTCGGCAGGGTTCCTACAACGTCTTCCCGGCGGAAAGGGAGCGCGCTTTCCTCGAACTCACCGACGCCTTCGTGAACGACCAATCCCTCCCGCCAGAGTTATGGAATCGGACCCGGGGCGTCCTCAGCGCGCGGGATTTCATCGATCTGATCTCACTGGTCGCTCAGTATGTGCTTTTTGCCCTGACCAATGTCTGTCTGCAGGTCCAGCTCGAATCGGCAGTGGCCGACTTGCCGGGGATTGAGAGCTCGAGCCAAGTACGTTGAGGGCTAGTGTCGTGAATCAGAAATAACGAAACATGAAACAGCGTCTTTTTCCGCATGGCGGCGTTGCTCGTCGTTGCCATAGAGCCAGCCATGTCGCCTCCTCGCGCCTTGCCCCGCGAAAAAATCCATCCGTTTTATTTGTCCCGCTATTTTTCTGATTCACGACACTAGATGGCCAGCACCGGTCCCTCGGCGCCAAGCCCCTCGATCGAGTCCGTCCGCTGTTCCCCTCGCGGTTTTGGCCGATTCCAGCGCACCCCCTAGAATGAACTGACGACTTCATTTTTTGCGGGCTGTTTTGCCTCCTTCTCCTTTCAGAGCCCTGGCGTTGCTTGCTGCGCTGTGCGCGGGGCCGGCGCACGCCTTGACAGTGGAGGTGGATGCGCCGGACGAACTCAAGCCGCTGCTGGTTCAATACCTGGAGGCGGCGCGGGCGGCGCGGCTGGGCGAGGCGCTGGACGAGGCGGAACTGGAGCGCTTGCGCAGTGTGAGCGGGGAAACCGCGCGCGAGTTGCTGGCGACCGAGGGGTATTTTTCGCCGCAGATCGACAGCAGCTTGACGCAGGTGGGAGACGACTGGGTGCTGCGTTATGCGGTGACGCCGGGGCTGCGTACCCGGGTGCGTTCGGTGGAGATCGACTATGCCGGGGCGCTGGCCGATGCGGGCGAGACGGGGCCGCGATTGCGCGCGCGTTCGGAGCGCGGCTTCACCTTGCAGCCGGGGATGCCGTTTCGGCAGGTCGATTGGGATGCGGCCAAGGTGGCGCTGCTGCGACCGTTGCTGACGGTCCGTTATCCGGCTGCGCGAATCGCGGCGAGCGAGGCGCGCATCGAGCCCGCCATACAAGCGGCGGACTTGACGGTGACGGTGGACAGCGGACCGGTGTTTTTTTACGGTGAACCGGTCATCAGCGGCAGTCAGCGTTATCCCGAGTCGATCATCCGTAACCTGAGCCCGGTCAAGCCTGGTCAGCCGTATCGTGTACAGGATTTGCTGGACTACCAGGCGGCGCTGGATATGAGCGGCTATTATGCGCAGGCCACGGTGCGCATCGAGCCCGATCCCGAACAGGCGGCGGCCGTGCCGATCCGGGTGGAGGTGGTCGAGCGGCCGGAAAAGCTGTTCAGCGTGGGCGCCGGCATCAGTACCGACACGGGCGCGCGGGTGCAGGCGTCGTGGCTGCATCGCGACATTCTGAATCGCGGAATGCGTCTGAAGTTCGATGCGCGCCTGGAAGAAGCGCGGCAGACCGGGGGAGCCGAACTGGCCTGGCCGCGCAACGCCCGCGGTTATGAAAACAGCCTGGGCCTGCTGCTCAAGCAGGAAGACATCGAGGGACAGGAAACGCGTGCCACCGTGCTGGCGGCCAAGCGCACCCGCACGCGCGGGCAGATCGAGACGACGCTATCGCTGCAGTACCAGACGGAGGAGTTGGAAATCGGCGATGTGGTGAGCGCGAGCAACCAGGCGCTGACCGCCAACTATGCATGGACCCAGCGCACGATCGGACGCGCTTTCTATCCGCGGCGCGGCCATGTGCTCACCCTGCAGGGTGGCGGCGCGGCCGCGGCGCTGTTGTCCGACACCAGCTTCATCCGTCTGTACGGCCGCCACACCCAGTATTTCCGCGCCGGCGACAACGGGCGGCTGATTCTGCGCGGCGAACTCGGCAGCGTGCTGGCGCAGACGCGCGACGGCATCCCCACCGATTTCCTGTTCCGTGCCGGCGGCGATAATTCGGTGCGCGGCTACGCCTACCAGAGCCTGGGGCGCACGCTTGAAGGCGGGGTGGCGTCGGTGCGCTATCTCGCCACCGGCAGCGTCGAATACCACCATTTCTTCGAAGGCAACTGGGGCATGGCCGTGTTCGTCGATGCGGGCGACGCGGCCGACAGCCCCGGCGCCCTGTCGCCGGTGTTTGGTTATGGCGTCGGCGCGCGCTACCGTTCGCCGGTGGGGCCGATCAACCTTGACCTGGCGTATGGCGAGGCCACCCAGAAATTCCGCTTGCATTTCTCGCTCGGGGTGTCGTTTTGAGGCGCGTTGCCTGGGCGCTGGGGTCGCTCCTGGCCGGTTTGGCCGTGCTGGTCCTGGCGATGTGGTGGCTGACCAGCACGGCCACTGGATTTTTGTGGCTTACGAAACAGGCCACGCCCCTGAGCGACGGCCGCCTGGTGCTCGAAGGGGTGGAAGGTCATTTGGGCACGTCGGTCCATATCCAGAAACTGGTCATTACGACGGACACGCAACGCATCACCGCGCAGCGGGTGGCAATGGACTGGCAGCCCCGATCGCTGTGGCATCGACTGATCGAGATCGACCGGCTGGCTGCGCAACACGTGCAACTGGATATTCTCGAAAAAGAGCCGACCCCTCCCGCCTATCCGGGCACCTTGCGCTGGCTGCTGGACATTCGGGTGGCCGTGTGGGAGGTGGCGCAACTCGATGTGGTCGACCTGGGGCAGACGTTAAGCTTCAACGCGCTGCATGGCGAGGTGGATGGCAGGGGCGACCGCTTTGACTTGATTGCCGCAGCGGCGACGCCGTGGGCCGACGTGGATGGGCAGTTTGGTATCCAGAAGGATGCGCCGTTCAACTTGCAGGGCCGCTTCAATGCGATCCGCAACACGCCCGTGCCGGTGCAGGCCGCACTCGGACTGAGCGGCGAACTGGCGGCGATTGAGTTCAAGCTGGATGCCCTGGCGAAAGGCATGAATGTCATGGCCAGCGGCGAGGCGGCGCCGTTTGCGAAAGTGCGTCTGCCCCGGCTACTGGTGGCCGGCGAGGGGATCGATCCGCGCCAGTTCATGGCAGACGCGCCCACCGCCGACCTGGCGTTTTCCGGCATTTTCGAGGGCCAGCCGGACGAACGCCTGCTCGGCGCCTTCAGCCTGTCCAACCGGCTGGCCGGGCGGCTCGACCAGGATCGCCTGCCGCTGGCCAACCTCACCGGCGCGGTGCTGGGCGACGCCACCCAAGCCGACTTCAGTTCGCTGGCCATCGACCTCGGTGCGGCCGGGCAATTTGACGGCGACGGCCAGTGGCGCGACGGCCGCTTGACGGTGAAGCTGGAAAGCCCGCGCCTGAACCTGGCCGGGCTGCACAGCGACCTCAACGCCACCCGCATGCGCACGGTCTTGCAGCTGGCGGGCGACGCGGCACGCCAGACGCTCAGCGGCGAGGTTAGCGAAACCTGGGGGCAGGGCCGCTTCATGCTCTCGCATGCCGATGCGGCCTTGCGGCTGGAATCAGCGAACTTCAGTGGTCAAGCGGGGCGCCTGAGCGCGCAGGGCGAACTGCAGCTCGATGCCAGTCGTACGTTTTCCGCCAAATTCGACGCCGCGCAGGTCAACCCGGCGCGGTTCGGCAAATTTCCGCGTGGGCGGCTGAATGCGCGCGGCGAGGCGAGCGGCACGCTCGCGCCCGAACTGCGCCTGCAAACCCGGTTCACCCTGCCGCCGGGCGAACTGGAAGGCCGACCGGTCAGCGGACAAGGCCGGCTGCGCATCGAAAACCAGCATCTGGCCGACGCCGACATCGACCTCAATCTGGCCGGCAACCTGGCCAAGCTGAAGGGGGCCTTCGGCCGCGCCGGCGACCGCCTTAACTGGGACATCGATGCCCCCGCACTGGCGCGCCTCAAGCTCGGTCTGGCCGGGCGCCTGACCAGCACCGGCAGCGTCAGCGGCGACCCCGCTGCGCTGCAAATCGAGGCGGCGGTGGCCGCCAGCGGCCTGCGTCTGCCGGGCGATATCGCTGCCGACACCCTGAACCTTGAGCTCGATCTGCAGGCTGCCGCCAACGGGGCCTTCAACGGCCAGCTCGACGCGCGCGGCGTGCAATTGGCCGGGCAGCGCCTGAGCACAATCGGCGCCAGGCTGCAGGGCCGCCGCAATGCCCACACCCTGACGCTCAACGCCCGCCTGCCTGATTGGCAGGTGACAGCGAGCCTGGCGGGCGGGCTGGATGAGCGCCAGGTCTGCCCGCAAGGGGTAGGCCGTGGTTGTAAAGCCGCTGAAGCGTCAACAACCACGCTCTGGCGCGGGCAGCTGACGCAGGCCGTGGCGCAGGGACCCTGGCCGATGCAGCTGGTGGCGCCTGCCAGCCTGCTGTTGTCGCGCGAACAGCAGCAGGTGAGCGATCTGGCGCTGACGCTGGCGGGCGGCCGCTTGAACGTCGAGCAGTTCAGCCGCCAGGGCGCGCAGCTGGCCAGCCGCGGCGCGCTCGCCAACCTGCCGCTGGCGCCGCTGGTGGCGCTGCTGGAAACCGAGCCGCCTTTTACCACCGATCTCAGGATCGATGGCGACTGGAACCTGCGCGCCGGCGACAGCCTTGACGGCCAGCTGCGGCTGCGCCGCCAGTCGGGCGATGTGCGGATGAAGGATCCGGCGCAGAGCTTGGGGCTGACGACGCTGATGCTCGATCTCGACGCCGCGGCCAGCCGCATGACGGCCCACGTTGAGGCGGCCAGCCGCGAAGCCGGCCAGCTGCGTGCCGACGGGCGGGCGACGCTGCTGCGCGAAGGCGCTTTTTTCACCTTGCCGCGCACCGCGCCGCTGGTGTGGACGGCACAGCTCGACGTGCCCGACCTGAGGCTGGCCAGGCTCTTCCTGCCGGTTGGCGTCCGGGCCGACGCCCGCCTCAACGCCCAGCTCACGGGCAGCGGCAGTCTGGCCACGCCGCACATCGAAGGCCAGATCGATGCCAGCCAGATTCGCTTTGTCATGCCCGAGGAAGGCGTGTCGATCACTGACGGCACTCTCAAGCTCATCCTGGCCGACGATCGCGTGCGGGTGCAGGAAGGCGTGCTGACCGGACAAAGCGGACGTATCGTGTTGAGTGGCGAGGCGCAAATACGAGACCCGCAGGCCAGCCTTGCGCTTACTTTCGAAAAGTTTGCCATCACCAACCGCAGCGACCGGCGCGTGGTCATTTCCGGCGTCAGCCAACTCGCCTTCAGCCGGCAGCGGCTGCGCCTGGAAGGCGAGTTGCGGGCGGACCGCGCCCGCATCGAAATCCCGGAAGCCGGCCGTCCCAGGCTGTCGGACGATGTGGTCATCGTCGGCCGGCCGCCGCGCGAAAGAAGCGCTGCCCAGCGCATCCCGCTGCAACTCGACCTCAAACTCAATCTGGGCGACGATTTCCTGTTCAATGGCGCCGGGCTCGACGCGCGCCTGGGCGGCGAGTTGCGCGTGTTCACGGTCAACGAAGCAGTGCGCCAAAGCCGCCCGGAGGGCGAGCGTCTGGCGGCGACCCCTCAGCAGGTGCTGCGCGGCGAGGGACGCATCCAGGTGGTCGAGGGGCGCTATGCGGCCTATGGGCAATCGCTTGCCATCGAGCGCGGCGTGCTCAGCTTCATCGGCCCGATCGACAACCCGGGGATCGACGTCCTGGCGGTGCGCAAGACGCCCACGGTCACGGCCGGCGTGCAGGTCCGGGGGACGGTGCAGCGCCCGCAGGTGACGCTGTATTCCGATCCGGCGCTGCCGGATACCGAGAAGCTCTCCTGGCTGGTGCTGGGGCATGGCCTGGACCAGGGCGGGCAGCAGGAGTTTGCATTGCTCCAGATCGCCGCCGGCGCACTGATGAGCCAGACGGAATCGGTGAATTTTCAGGCACAGCTTGCCGACGCGCTGCGCATCGACACGTTCGAGCTGCGGGCGGGCGAGGGCGAGGATCTCACCAGCACCGTGGTCAGCGTCGGCAAGCGGCTGTCCTCGCGCGCCATCCTGAGCTACGAGCAGAGCCTTGACGGTCTGAGCCAGGTGGTCAAGGTGCTGTACCAGCTGTTGCCGCACGTACGGCTGGAAGCGCAGGCGGGGCAGCAAAGCAGTTTCGATGTGTTCTACACCCGGGATTACGACTGAAGCGGTTTCCGATGGATGTGCGGTTTTCCGGCTGAACCGATCAAGCCGGGATGGTAGAATCGGGCGCATGTTCGACGTTCGCATCACTGCCATGAATTCCTTGTGCCGATTGCCTGTCCTGTCCGGAGGCGACCGTTGATGCGCATCCTGCTGTCCAATGATGATGGCTATTTCGCGCCCGGCCTGGCCGCGCTGGCGCAGGCGCTTGCGCCGCTGGCCGAGATCACCGTGGTGGCGCCCGAGCGCGACCGCAGCGGCGCCTCCAATTCGCTCACGCTCGACCGCCCGCTGATGCTGCGGCAGGCGCCGGGCGGCTTCTATTACGTCAACGGCACCCCGACCGACTGTGTGCATCTGGCCGTCACCGGCATGCTCGATCACATGCCGGACATGGTGATTTCCGGCATCAACCACGGCGCCAACATGGGCGATGACACCATCTATTCCGGCACCGTGGCCGCCGCCACCGAGGGCTACCTGCTGGGGATTCCGTCGATTGCGGTCTCGCTCGCCAACCACAATGCGCTGCACTTCGACACCGCCGCGCGCGTGGTGGTCGAGCTGGTGCAGCGCATCCAGGCGCAGCCGCCGACCGGGCCGATGCTGCTCAACGTCAACGTGCCGGATCGTGGCTGGGCCGACTTGAAGGGCCTCAGCGTGACCCGGCTGGGCAAGCGCCACAAGGCCGAATCGGTGGTGAAAACCACCAATCCGCGCGGCCAGACCGTGTACTGGGTGGGCGCCGCGGGCCTGGCGCAGGATGCCGGCGAAGGCACCGATTTCCATGCCATCGCCAACGGCTTCGTGTCGATCACCCCGCTGCAAATGGACTTGACCCGTTTCAACCAGATGGACAGCGTGAACGCATGGCTGAAATCCTGAACCCGCGCGCCGGCATCGGCATGACCTCGGCGCGCACGCGCGACCGCATGATCGAGCGCCTGCGCGAGCAGGGCATCCGGGACGAGATCGTGCTGGCGGCAATGGGCATGGTGCCGCGCCACCTGTTCGTCGACCAGGCACTGGAGTCGCGTGCCTACGAAGACACCGCGTTGCCGATCGGCTTCGGTCAGACCATTTCCAACCCCTACATTGTGGCGCGCATGTCCGAACTGGCGCGTCATGGCGAGGCCAGCCAGGGCCGCATGCTCGGGCGCGTGCTGGAAATCGGGCTGGGCTGCGGCTACCAGGCCGCGGTGCTGGGCAAGCTGGCGCGCGAGGTGGTGTCGATGGAGCGCATCGCCGCGCTGGTCGGCAGGACGCGCGTGCGGCTGCGCGAACTCCGGGTGAACAACGTCAAGCCCAAGCACGGCGACGGCATGCATGGGGCGAAGGATTTCGCGCCGTTCGACGCCATCGTGATTGCGGCCGCGTTTGCCGAGGTGCCGCAGGCCCTGCTGGCGCAACTGGCCGACGGCGGGCGCCTGGTGATGCCGCTCGGCCATGCCACGCAGACGCTGTGCGTGATGGAACGCCAGGGCGACGCCTACACGGAACGGCTGCTCGAAGGGGTGAAGTTCGTCCCCCTGCTGCCCGGGGTGGCGTAATGAAGCCGGCTGCCCGGGCTCGCGTGATCGGGAGGGCAGCCGGCAGGCGCGCACCGGTGGGGTGGCTGGGCGTATTGGTGCTGGGACTTGCCGCCTGTAGCTCGCCCGGGCCTGCGCCGGTGAGCGACCGCGGGCCGGCACGCACGGCGGTCAAGCCCGTCACACCGCAGATCGTGCCATCCACCAATGGCCTGCATACCGTGCAGCGTGGCGATACGCTGTATGCCATTGCCTTTGCCAACGGCCTTGATCACCGCGAGATCGCCCTCTGGAACCGGCTCGAATCCCCCGACCGCATTCTGGTCGGCCAGGTGTTGCGGCTGACGCCGCCGCCGGGTGCGGTCGAAATCAAGCCGCTCGATGACGAGCCTGCACCCACTGCGCGTCCGCTGGGTGCGCCGCTGGCAGGGCCGCCCGTGCTGCGCGAACCGCAAGCGGTGCTGCTGCCGTATTCCGACGCGAACTGGGCGCGGGTGTCGGGCGCCCCGGTGACGGTGGTCGCGCCCGCTGTGGTCAAGCCGGCACCTGTCGCAGCGATGCCGCCGGCACCGGCGCCCGCACCCGCTTCAAGCGGGCTGGTCGAGAACTGGCTGTGGCCGGCCGAAGGCACGCTGGCCGGCCATTTTGGCCGCGCGGGCGGCAAGGGCATCGACATCGTCGGGCAGCGCAATGCGCCGGTGGTCGCGGTGGCGCCCGGCAAGGTGGTGTACAGCGGCAGCGGCTTGCGCGGCTACGGACAGCTGCTGATCGTCAAGCATGCAGGCGAGTTTCTCTCGGCCTACGCGCACAACGAGGCCATCCTGGTGAAGGAGGGCGACACGGTGAGCGCCGGACAGAAGATTGCCCGGATGGGCGACAGCGGCGCCGACCGGGTGAAATTGCATTTCGAAATCCGCCGTTATGGCAAACCGCTCGATCCCCTGATCTATCTGCCGGAACGCTCATGAGCACGGATCCCCGCGATGAATCGGATGACCTGACGCCTGACGAGGCAGAAGCCGAGGCAGCGCGGCGGGCGGGTGCCGACAGCGGCGATGAGTTGGCAGCGGCCATTCTCGGCGAACCGCAGGTCGATGTCACCCAGCTCTATCTCAACGAAATCGGCCAGGCCCCGCTGCTGACCGCGGCGGAGGAAGTCGCGCTGGCGCGGCGCGTGGTCGAGGGCGACTTCGAAGCGCGCCAGACCATGATCGAGCGCAACCTTCGGCTGGTGGTCAACATCGCCAAGCATTACGCCAATCGCGGGCTGACCTTGCTCGATCTGGTGGAGGAGGGCAACCTCGGCCTCATCCACGCGCTTGAAAAATTCGACCCCGAGCGCGGCTTCCGCTTTTCCACCTACGCCACCTGGTGGATTCGCCAGAATATCGAGCGCGCGATCATGAATCAGTCGCGCACCATCCGCCTGCCGGTGCACATCATCAAGGAACTCAACATCTACCTGCGTGCCAGGCGCCATCTGGAAACGCACGGCGTTGCCGACGCCTCGTCGGACGACATCGCCGCGCTGACCGGGCATCCGGTCGCGGATGTGCGCCGCATCATGCGGCTGAACGAACGGGTGGCCTCGCTCGATGCGCCGCTCGACGTCGATCCCACGCTGTCCTTGGGCGAGGCGATCGCCGACGACAACGCCCACCTGCCGGATGAAATGCTGCAGCTCGAGGAAATCGAGCACCACGTCAACGAATGGCTGGGCCATCTGAACGAGAAGCAGCGCTGGGTGATCGAGCGGCGGTTCGGACTGAACGGCTGCGCGGCCTGCACCCTGGAAGACCTGGCGCTGGAGCTTCAGGTCACCCGCGAACGCGTGCGGCAGATCCAGATGGAATCCCTGCGCGTGCTGCGGCAGACGCTACGGCGGCGCGGCATTTCCAAAGACGAGCTGTTCTGACGTGATGCCTGCGGTGGCTGCAATGGTTGACTGGTCGCGAGTCGACACCGTCTTGCTCGACATGGACGGCACCCTGCTCGACCTCCATTTCGACAACCATTTCTGGCTGGAGCACATGCCGCGCCGCTATGCCGAATACCACGGCCTCGCGCCGGAAGCGGCGCGTGCGCGCCTCGCCGCGCATTACGAACGCCACAGCGGCACGCTCAACTGGTACTGCCTGGATTTCTGGAGCAGCGAGCTTGCGCTCGACATCGTGCAACTGAAGGAGGACGTCGCCCACCTGATCGCGGTGCGCCCCGACGTGCCCGCCTTCCTGCAGGCGCTGCGGGCATCGGGGCGGCGCGTGGTGATGGCCACCAACGCGCATCCCAAGAGCCTCGGGCTGAAAATGCGTGAAACCCGCATCGACGCCTATTTCGACGCGCTGATTTCGTCCCACCAGGTCGGGCTGCCCAAGGAGCACCCGGATTTCTGGCAGGGCCTGCAGGCGATCGAGCCGTATGACAAGCAGCGCACCCTGTTTGTCGACGACAGCCTGCCGGTGCTGAAAAGTGCGCAGGCCTACGGCATCGCGCAGCTGCTGGCGGTGTGCAACCCCGATTCGCGCCAGCCGCACAAGGATTGCGGCGATTTCACCGGCATCACCAGCTTTGCGCAGGTGATGCCGGACGCGTGATCGCGTTTCGCGTCACGTTGTGCCGCCGCTGAGTGGCGTGCTGTCGGCCGCCGCGCGCCGGCGCATCAGCCGGCCGCCGGGACGACGAACAGCGACAGCAGCGGCGCGCTCACCATGCCGCCGATCATCGGGGCGGCGATGCGGCTCATCACCTCGCTGCCGGTGCCTGCTGCCGATCATGATCGGCAGCCGGCCGGCAGCAATCACTGCCACGGTCATGGCTTTCGGCCGCACGCGCTGCACCGCGCCCTCGCGGATGGCGTCCTGCAGTCCTGTCTCGCTAGCCTGTCCGGCGACCTGGCGCGCGGTCCAGGCGTTCTTCAGATACAGCAGCATGATGACGCCGAATTCGGCGGCGACGCCGGCCAGCGCAATGAAGCCGACCCCGGTGGCGATCGACAGGTTGTAGCCCATCGCGTAGAGGAACCATACCCCGCCGGTCAGCGCGAACGGCAGCGTCGCCATGATGAGCAGGGCCTCGTCGATGCGGCGGAAGGTGAGGTAGAGCAGCACGAAGATGATCGCCAGAGTGGCCGGCACCACCGCTACGGTTGCACTTTCGATTGCCTTGCTGGTTCCACCTGCCTACGCCATGGAAGGCATGATCGCCTCCAGCGTGCATTCGACGCCCGCCACGATGGACCGGCTCGAGGCGGGCGCCAAGGCGCGCGATTTGAGGATTTTCGCGCGCATCGATCATGCCGCTGGGGCACGCAGCATCGGCCAGACGCTGCGGCCGACCGAACTGCTGATTTTCGGCCACCCCAAGGGCGGCACGCCGCTGCTGCAGGGTGCGCAGAGTTACGGCTTAGCGCTGCCGCTGCGGGTGCTCGCCTGGGAGGACGCACAGGGCAAGCGCTGGCTGGGTTACAGGGATCCGGCCAGTTACGCGATGCGTCCGGCCGGTCCAGAATGCGGGGCCGCTTTCAAGAAACTGATGGGGGGCTGGACACGCTGGTCCGGGAAGCGGCGAGCCAGTAGGGCTCGACTGTGGCATCACTTCAATGCGGCATCGAGGCGCGGGTTCAATGTGTTTGACAATACGAACCGATTGGTTCATAAATAAGCCATGAACGCATCCCCCGGTCGCCCCCTCGAATTCGATCCTGACGCGGCACTGGACGCTGCGATGCAGGTTTTCTGGCGCAACGGCTACGAAAACACCTCGATGCAGGATCTGCTTGAAGTCATGCGGATATCCAAGAGCAGCCTGTACCAGGCGTTCGGCGGCAAGCAGGCCCTGTTCGAGCGCTGCATGACGCGCTATGGGGACGAGATGATCGGAACCCTGCGCGAGGCATTGCAGGCTTCATCCAGCGGACTGGGTTTTATCCGGCAGTTCCTGGAGAGCGTGCTGGACGAGGCGCGTGGGGTGTGCGAGGCGCGAGGATGCCTGGTGTTGAATACCGCCAACGAATTCGCTCGCCGCAATCCGGAGATTGCCAAAGCAGTGTCGCAGGGCCTGGACCGCTTTCATGAAGTGCTGCTGGCAGCAGTCGAGCGCGCCCAGCAGGAGGGCGATATTCCGTCGGAGCGCAATGCGCCCATGCTGGCCACGTATCTAGTCAGCAGCATGAGCGGCCTGAAGACGATGAGCAAGGCCGGTGCTGGCGAAAAGACCCTCAAAGGGGTCATCGATCTGACTTTGAAGGCTTTGCAGTAAGGATTCGATTATTTGTTCGACAAATAATGGACCATCCGGTCCGCTAACCAAGGGGTCATGATGCAAGCGGAATATCAACTGTCCCTCCCGCCCCTTACCGAAGCCAGTGCCGACACCATCGCCGCTGACCGGATGCGCGCTGCGCAGGCCGGTTTCGGCTTCGTGCCAAACATGTATGGCGTGATGGTCAACTCGCCCGGTCTGCTCGATACCTACGTGCATGGCTACGAGCGCTTCCGTGCCTTGTCCGGCTTTACGCCAGCCGAGCAGGAAGTGGTGCTGCTGGCGGTCAGCCGTGAAAACGGCTGCACCTATTGCGTCGCTGCGCACAGCTTCATCGCCGACAAGATGTCCGGTGTTCCAGAAGCCGTCACCGATGCCATCCGTGACGGCCAGCCGGTTCCGGATGCCAGGCTGGCGGCCCTGCATGACTTCACCCGCACCATGGTGATCAAGCGGGGACTGCCTGACAAGGCGGACGTGGACGCCTTTCTGGGCGCGGGGTACAGCGAACGCCAGATCCTGGAGGTCGTGCTGGCGATCGCGGTAAAAACGCTGAGCAACTATGCCAACCATCTTTTCCATACGCCGGTCGACAACGTGTTTGCCAGGCGCACGTGGGCGGGTTGATCGCCGGAAACCAATACACGCGCAATCCACGGCTGGGCGCGTAAAAAATCAGCCGATTTTCAAGGAGAAAAGCATGGATTTCGATATGGAATTGGACGCACGCGGACTCAACTGTCCGCTGCCTATTTTGCGCACCAAGAAATCGCTGGGCGAACTGGGAAGCGGTCAAATATTGAAGGTGAGTTCGACCGATCCGGGTTCGGTGAAGGACATGCAGGCGTTTGCCAAGCAGACCGGCAACGAGCTGCTGTCCACTGCCGAAAACAACGGCGAGTTCATTTTCATGATGCGCAAGCATTGAACTGCCATTTAACCAAGCAACAGGAGAGACATCATGGAAGCCAAGAAAATGGCGATCATCGCCACCAAAGGTACGCTCGACTGGGCCTATCCGCCTTTCATTCTGGCGTCTACTGCCGCGGCACTGGGTTACGAGGTGCAGATCTTTTTCACGTTCTACGGTCTGCAGCTGCTGAAGAAAGAGTTGTCCGGACTCAAGGTCAGCCCGCTGGGCAATCCCGGCATGCCGATGAAAATGCCGTTCGGCCCCAGGTGGTTCAGGGGACTCAACTGGAATATTCCGAATGCGGTACAGTCGCTGGTGCCGGGGTATGAAAATCTCGCCACCTCGCTGATGAAACAGACGATCGCCAACAATGGCGTGGCCTCGATCCCCGAACTGCGCGAACTGTGCGTCGAGGCCGACGTGAAAATGATCGGCTGCCAGATGACGGTCGAGCTGTTCGGCTTCGACCACCGCGAGTTCATGGACGGCATCGAGTACGGCGGGGCGGCGACGTTTTTCGAGTTTGCGGGCGAAACGGATATCTGCCTGTTCATTTAGGCGGCAGCGTCAGGCGTCGTAGTACGGCACACCCGCACACCGCGGGTTCGCGCCCGGCTTCGCTTGAGCCTATGCGGCAGAGAAATCCATTGCCGCAATAGAGCCCAGCCGGTATAGTGCGCCCTCCCGCACCCAGCCAATCGGTGCGCGGCTCCCTTATACCCCGATCTTACGATCCCTATTCGTCTGCCTCGATTGGTGTTGCCGCCGTTTTAATCAAACCAGCGCAACAGGCCGTCGCAGGAAAAAACTATATGACTACTGAAACCACCTTGGCCGGCCCGGCTTTTGTCGAGCTCGGCCTGGCCGAACCCATTTTGCGTGCGATTGCCGATGCTGGCTACACCACGCCCACCCCGATCCAGGCGCAGGCGATTCCGCAAGTGCTGGCGGGCGGCGACCTGCTCGCCGCCGCGCAGACCGGCACCGGCAAGACTGCCGGCTTTACGCTGCCGATCCTGCATCACCTGTCGACCCAGGCAGTCCAAAGCAAGCCAGGCCGTCCGCGCTGCCTGATCCTGGTGCCGACGCGCGAGCTCGCCGCGCAGGTCGAGGAATCAGTCAAGACCTACGGCAAATACCTGTCGCTCACCTCGATGGTGATGTTCGGCGGCGTCAACATCAACCCGCAGCTGAAGGCGCTGAAGTCGCGCGTCGACATCCTGGTGGCGACGCCGGGCCGCCTGCTCGACCACATGGGGCAGA
>JBAQND010000023.1:0-2021 GCA_049303455.1 Thiobacillus sp. | reverse complement strand
ACGACCATACCCTGTTCCGCAAGGGCCTGGCCGAGCTGCTCGAACAAAGCGGTGAGATCGAAGTCACCGCCTTCACCGGCAAGCCGGAAGAGGTCGGGATGCTGCTGCGCGCCCACCGCCCCGACGTCCTCATCCTCGACCTCAACATGCCCGGCACCGACGGCATCACCCTGATGCAGGAGCTGCGGGCCGACGGCTTCGAGATGCCCATCCTCATCCTCACCCTGTCCGAAGCCGAGGACGACCTCGCCCGCGCGCTGCGCGCCGGCGCCAACGGCTACCTGCTCAAGAGCATGGAGCCCGACGAAGTCGTCGACGCCATCCTGCGGGCCCAGCGCGGCGAAACCGTCGTCGCCCCCGCGATGACCGCCAAGCTCGTCAACCTGTACGACAAGAAGGGCCAGGACGCCGGCTCCCTGCTCGACGCCCTGACCCCGCGCGAACGCGAAATCCTCACCCACCTGTCGCGCGGCGAGTCCAACAAGGCCATCGCCCGCACCCTCGACATCAGCCACGACACGGTCAAGCTGCACGTGCGGCACATCCTCGCCAAGCTGAACCTGTCGTCGCGGGTGGAAGCCGCGGTGTTCGCGGTTGAGCATCGGGTGGCGCCGGGGGGGCGTGGCGAGGGGCGGTAGGGATTATCGTGTCCGACCCATATTGGCTGAAGCCATCTACTTAACGTTAGATCGCACCACATGCCCACTCTCTTCAAGTTGATAGGTCTCGACGGAGCATCGCTTGACATCGATGTGGGACTATTTCAGCAGGCTCTGTCGAAAGATATGCGCATCGCATCACAAGAGGACGGCACATATGTAACCGTCGACTCCGTCGGCCTTCCAGCACTAATGCTCGACTGGACGGATCCTCACTACGTAGCCGTGCTCACGAACAAAGCTTCGTTTGTCGAGCTTGAAGCTAGAAAGGTATTGGCAAGTGCGCTCTAACTCGAAGGCCAAATCGGGTCCGACTTCTTAATCCCGAACTGACACCCTATCCCGGCATCCAGCCTCACCCTAAGACCACACCCCCGGCTGCGACGTGAAACTGTCCAACACCCGCAGATAGCTGGCGCGTGCGACGACCGAGGGGTCGGGCAGGTTCTGCTGGCTCATGCTGCCTTTCAGCTGGGCGACCGATTCGTATTCCTTTTCCTCCATCCAGTTCTGCATGCCCGCCAGGATTTCGGTGAGCTTGTCCGGGCCATGCTCGAGCAGGCAGGACGCGAGGTGGACGACGTCGGCGCCGGCCAGCAGCAGCTTCAGCGCCTCGCTCTCGCTGTGGACGCCGCCGGTGGCGGCCAGCGTCAACCGGGTGCGGCCGTGCAGGATCGCGATCCAGCGGATGCGCAGCAGCGCCTCTTGCGCCGTCGACAGATGCAGCTGGTCGATCATGCGCAGTTCGTCGAGGTCGATGTCCGGCTGGTAGAAGCGGTTGAACAGCGCGATGCCCTGCGCGCCGGCATGTTCGAGCTGCTGCACGAAATGCGGTAGCGAAGAAAAATAGGGCGACAACTTCATGACGACGGGCAGGCTCACCGCGCGGCGCAATTCGATGAGCAGGCTGAGATAGCGCGCCTCCACCGATGCGCAGGAATGCAGCGTATCGGCGGCGACGTGATAGACGTTGAGCTCCAGCGCATCGGCGCCGGCCTGCTCCAGCGCGCGCCCAAGCCGCACCCAGCCGGACGGCGACACGCCGTTGAGGCTCGCCACCACGGGGATTTCGAGGCGGCGCTTGAGCTGATGCAGGTGCGTCAGATAGCGTTCGAGGCCGCCGCGGAATTCGCCGTAATCGGGCAGAAAGCCGTCGGCCTCGCCGTGACCGAGGTCGGCGTGCAGCAGGAAGCGGTCGAGCATCGCGTCCTCCGCCCGCAGTTCCTCCTCGAACAGCGAATACATCACCAGCGCGGCGGCGCCCGCATCCTCCAGCCGCAGCGCGGTGTCGAGGTCGCGCGACAGCGGCGAGGCCGAGGGCACCAGCGGGTTCTTCAGCTTGAGGCCGAGGTAGTCGGTGGA
>JBAQND010000022.1:0-4742 GCA_049303455.1 Thiobacillus sp. | reverse complement strand
AGCCCGATCAGCATGCGCGCCATGACCGCGAAGCTGAAGCTGGCGCCCTGCGCGCTCCACTGGATGGCGAGCGGCGTGGTCGACCAGATCAGGATCACGCCCACATAGGCGGCGGGGACGGACATGGACTAGCGCTTGCTAAGCTGAAATGGCTTGCAGGCTCTCGGCAGCGATTTCGCGCACGTCGGCATCGTCGTCGCCCAACCGTGAATCGAGCCACGATTTGGCCTGCGCGTCACCCGTGAGCCCGAGGTAATGGCAGGCATCCGCCCGCACCCGCGCGTCGGCATGCTGCGACAGTTCGCCCAGCCGCGGCAGCAGGGCGCGCAGGGTGTCGCTACCGGCGAAGTTCTCCAGCAGCACGCCGGCGCCCAGCCGCACGTTGAGGCTGGCGTCGACATTGTCGACGATGGGCAGCACCGCCGCCAGCAGGGTCGGGTCGGCCTCGATGAGTGCCTGCGCGCGCGGCAGCTGGCCTTCCTTCAGCAGCAGATGAAAGTAATCGGCCATGCCGGCCTCGCTGTCGGCCTTGGCCGCCCAGTCGGCCAGCTCGGCCTTGCTGCGCACGCCGGCCAGTTCGACGCCGCCGATGCGCAGCCACGGCACTGAGCGCACCCCCAGGGTTTGCCCCACCTCGGGGCGCTGCTCCAGATTGACCACCTCCAGCCGGCCGACGGTACCCTGCTTCACCAGATCGGCGAGCGCGCTGAGCATCGCCGGGCAGTGCGGGCAGTGGGTGGAAATGAGCAGCAGGGCATCGGGCGCGGGCATGGGCGGTTGGTCGAAACAAGCGGTGACGGGATAATGCGTGCATGGAATTTACCATTCTCCCCGTCACCCCGTATCAACAAAACTGCTCGCTGGTGTGGGACGCCGATGGCCGCGCCGCGCTGATCGATCCCGGCGGCGAGGCCGAACGCCTGCTGGCGGAAGTCGCTGCGCGCGGGCTGACGCTGGAAAAAATCCTGCTCACCCACGGCCACCTCGACCACGTCGGCGCGGCGGTCGAATTGCGCGATGCGCTGGGCATCCCCCTCATCGGCCCGCAGCGCGAGGAGCAGTTCTGGCTCGACCTGTTGCCGCACCAGGCCGAGCTGTTCGGCTTTCCGCCGGCGCTGGCGTTCAGCCCCGACCAGTGGCTGGAGGACGGCGACCGGGTGGACGTCGGCAGCATGCGCTTCGAGGTGCTGCATTGCCCCGGCCACACCCCCGGCCATGTGGTGTTCTTCCAGCGCGAGGCGCGGCTCGCCTTCGTCGGCGACGTGCTGTTCAAGGGTTCGATCGGCCGCACCGATTTTCCGCGCGGCGACCATGCCGCGCTGCTGGCCTCCATCCGCGACAAGCTGTTTCCGCTCGGCGACGACGTGCGCTTCGTGCCGGGCCACGGCGCAATGTCGACGTTCGGACATGAACGTCGCGAGAACCCCTTCGTCGGCATGGGGTCGGACTGAGGCGCGACCAAAAACAACACAAGGAGCCGGACATGAAACCCTTCCGCTTTCCGCAATGCCTGTTCGCCGCCGCGCTGCTGGCCGCCAGTGCGCAGGCGCAGAATCTCGACGCGATCGTTATGCCGCCGCCCGAGGCCCCCGCTGTCACCCAGGCCGCGCAGCGCGTGCTTGATGCGGCGAACAAGCAGGTGCGCAGTTCGACACCGCGGGCCTGCTGTCGCAATTGAAGGCGCAGCCCACAACGGTTCTGATCGATGTGCGCACGCCGGCCGAGCTGGGCCTGTCGGGCCACATCGACGCGCCGTTCTTTTTCAATCTCACGCGCGGCCAGCTGGAATTCCAGATCGAGGTAGCGGTGCCGGACAAGGCCACGCCCATCGTCGTCTACTGCGGTGTCAGCCAGCGCAGCCCGCTGGCCGCCGACACGCTGATCAAGCTCGGCTACAAGAACGTGAAGAACTACCGCGACGGCTACTTCAACTGGCAGCGCGCCGGGCTGCCAGTGCGCCTGCTCGACAAGGCGCCGGCCTCCTTCCTTTATGACCTGCCGCAGGAAGTCATCCCCGGCGTGTGGTCGGCGATCGGCGCCACCGCGCCGGGCACCTACGTGAACTCCGGCCACAACAACAACCTGTCGTTTGTCATCACCGACGACGGCGTGCTGGTGGTGAATGCCGGCGACAACTACCTGCTGGCGCAAAGCCTGCACGAAGAAATCAAGAAGCGCACCACGCAGCCGGTGAAATACGTCGTGCTGGAAAACAGCCAGGGTCACGCCATGCTCGGCTCCAACTACTGGAAGGAGCAGGGCGCCACCATCATCGCCCATCGCGACACCGCGAAGCAGATGGAGGCGACCGGCTACGACGTGCTGGCGGGCATGCGCAACCGTGCGCGCGACAAGGCGTTCAAGACCGGGTTCGTGATGCCCGACACGCTCTACGACGACAAGCTCGAATTGAAAATGGGCTCTTGGAGTCTGCAGATACTGCACCTCGGCCCGTCGCACAGCCACGGCGACACCATGGTGTGGCTGCCCGAGAAGAAGCTGGTGATCGCCGGCGACACCGCCTTCCACATCCGCATGCTGCCGATTTTCGAGGACACCGACACCGCCAAATGGGTCGAAACATGGGACACATTCGAGGCGCTGGGTGCCAAGATCGTCATCCCCGGCCACGGCGGGCCCACCGACATGGCCACCGTGCGCAAGTGGACGCGCGACTATCTGGTGCACCTGCGCGGAAAAGCCGCCGAAGTCGTCAAGGCCGGTGGCTCGCTCGACGATGCCTACCAGGTCGACCAGTCGGCCTACCTGCACCTACACACCGCCGACGAGCTCGCGCGCAGCAACGCCGGGCGGGTTTTCCGGGCGATGGCGTTCGAATAGGCGCTAGCGCCTGAGCGGCGTGATGGCGTCGACCAGCGCCCCTGCCGCATCGGCGGTGGCGCGGTCGCGATCGCGGTGCGGGTTGTACTCGACGATTTCCATCGCCACGAAGGCCGGGTCGCCGCGCAGGCGGGATAAGGCTGCGGCGAGGTCGGCGCGGCACAGGCCGCCGGGAACGGGTGTGGTGACGCCCGGTTCCTCCTCGGGGTCGAGCGCGTCGAGATCCACGCTCACGCCGAAGCCGACGGTGCCGTTCCGCACAATGGCGAGCGCTTCGTCGAACACCGCAGCCAGGCCGCGCCGGCGGATTTCCTCCATGTCGAACACCCGCACCCCTAGCCGCTGCAGCAGCGCCGCCTCGCCCGCCTCGTAGCTGCGGACGCCGATCAGGCACACGTGCTCGGGACGCAGCTTGGCTTCCGCGCCGTCGATCGCGGTGAGCGCCGCTTCGCCGTGACCCAGCAGCGCGGCGAGCGGCATGCCGTGGATCTGCCCGCTCGGCGTGGTGGCAAAGGTGTGGCTGTCCATGTGGGCGTCGATCCAGATCAGGCCGATCGGGCCACGGTTGGCCAGCGCTCGGTGCACCCCGCTCCAGGTGCCGATGGCGCAGGAGTGGTCGCCGCCCACCACCAGCGGAAAATGCCCCACCCCCAGCACCGCCGCCACTTCATGGGCCAGTCGTTCGCCGAGTGCGGCCACCGCATGCAGCGGCGTGTCCTGCGCGTCGCGCGGCACCCGCAGGATCGCGTCCCATTCCACGTGCTGCAGCGGCGTGTCGTGGAACACCCGGTAGCGGCGCAGCGCATCGGGCCCCTCGGCGCAGCCCGGGTCGGGTGCACCGGCGCCGCTGGCGGCGCCGATGACGACGATGTTGCGCGGGGGCGAAACGGGGGCCGGCTTCATGCGTCTGGCCTGGCTGCGGCTTATCCCAGCCCGCCCAGGTTGACGTATTTGCTTTCCAGGTATTCGTCGATGCCGCTGCGTCCGCCCTCGCGCCCCAGCCCCGACTGCTTGACGCCCCCGAATGCCGCCTCGGCGGTGGAAATCACCCCGGCGTTGATGCCGACCATGCCGTAGTCGAGCTGCTCCGCCAGTCGCCACGCGCGGCCGAGGTCGCGCGTGTAGGCGTAGGCGGCCAGCCCGAACTCGGTGTCATTAGCCATGCGGATCACCTCGGTCTCACTGGAAAATCGGATCAGCGGCGCCACCGGTCCGAAGGTCTCGTCGCGGCAGATCCGCATGTCGGGCGTACAGTGGGCGAGCACCGTCGGCTCGAAGAACTGTCCGCCGAGCGCGTGGCGATGGCCGCCGGTAAGCAGCGTCGCGCCGTTCGCGAGCGCATCGGCGATGTGCGCCTCGACTTTTTCCAGCGCGGCGGCGTTGATCAGCGGACCGGTTTCCACGCCCGGCGTGAAGCCCTCACCCACCTTTAACTGCACCACCGCGGCGGCGAATTGTTCGGCGAAAGAATCGTAGATCGCATCCTGCACGAACACCCGGTTGGCGCACACGCAGGTCTGTCCGCTGTTGCGGTACTTGCTGGCGAGCGCGCCCGCCACCGCCGCGTCGAGGTCGGCGTCGTCGAACACGATGAAGGGCGCATTGCCGCCGAGTTCGAGCGAGACGTGCTTGAGCGTGGGCACGCTCTGCGCGAGGAGTTGCTTGCCCACCGCGGTCGAGCCGGTGAACGACACCTTGCGCACCAGCGGGTGTGTGGTCAGCACGTCGCCAATGGCTTTCGCATCGCCGGTCACCACGTTCAGCACACCCGGCGGCAGGCCCGCGCGTTGCGCCAGTTCCGCCAGCGCCAGCGCGGTGAACGGCGTCTGCGAGGCGGGCTTGGCCACCACCGTGCAGCCGGCGGCGAGCGCCGCACCGGCCTTGCGCGTGAGCATCGCGGC
>JBAQND010000021.1:0-13612 GCA_049303455.1 Thiobacillus sp. | reverse complement strand
CGATCCGGCTCATGGCCTCGCTGTTGTACTTCAAGCACGCCTTCAACCTGAGCGACGAGGAACTCGTCGAACGCTGGGCGGAGAATGTCGTCTGGCAATACTTCAGCGGCCAGACCTACTACGAACCGCGGCTCGGTTTCGTTCCAATGTCGTTCGAGGTGGCATGCTCAAATCAAATCCCAGGCCCAATCCCGCTCAAAATGTCATTCCCGTTGGCGATGGCAGGGTGCGGGGCAATGTGGTTAAGGAAGGTCACGGATTCAGGAGAAAGTGAACGTGCCGGGCATCCGCAACTGAGCCACGCCCCATCACGCGCAGTCGGTTGAGCGTCGGTTGAGCCAGGCTATATAAGCTGCCAGCGCTCATCCACCAGCCCTTGCAGCGGCGGGTACTGCTTCTTGTAGGCCATCTTGCGGCTCTCGGCGATCCAGTAGCCGAGATAGAGATAGGGCAGTTCCAGCCGCTTCGCCAGCTCGATCTGCCACAGCACGCCGTGGACGCCGAGGCTGTCGCGGTCGCGCGCGGGGTCGAAGAAGGTATAGACGGCAGAGAGGCCATCGTCGACCTGGTCGATGACCGACACCATCACCAGGGCATCGCCGTCGCGGAATTCGACCATCACGCTGTCGACGTTGGACGACAGCAGGAACTGCGTGTACTGGTCGGGGCCGTCGCGGTCCATGCCGCCGCCGGCATGGCGGCCGCCGAGATAGCTGCGGTACAGCGCGTAGTGTTCTTCCTTGAAATCGAGCGGCAGAAAGCGGGCGCCAAGGTGCCCATTGCGTTTGAGGCAACGGCGCTGGGTGCGGTTGGGCACGAAGCCGGCCACGTCGACCCGCACCGGCACGCAGGCCTGGCATTGTTCGCAGTGCGGGCGATAGGTGAACTGCCCGCTGCGGCGAAACCCGGCGCGAATCAGCGCGCTGTAGGCGTCGCCATCGATCAGGTGGGTGGGGGTGGCGACCTGCGAGCGCGCCTGCCGCCCCGGCAGATAGCTGCAGTCGTATTGCGCGGTCAGGTAAAACTGGATGTACTGCAGCGGCGGGTCAGTCGGGTGCATAGGGTCTGATGTGGGGCTTCATGAAGGCGTTGACCGATCAACTGCGGTTTCGGAATTAAACACCCAGGGGCCGGGAAGATGGGGCAATTTTACCAACTCCGCCAAACGCGCGATGAATGCCGCACGCGGCATCGTGCGTGCGCCCATGCTGGCGAGATGGGGCGTTTCCATCTGGCAGTCGATGAGGCCGAAATCCCAGCGCTGCAGCTGCTGCGCCAGCCGCACCAGCGCGACCTTGGAGGCGTCGGGTTCGCGGCTGAACATCGATTCGCCATAGAACATGCGGCCGATCGCCACGCCGTAGAGGCCGCCGACCAGTTGGCCTTCGCGCCAGGTTTCGACCGAATGCGCGTAGCCGGCATCGAACAGACGGGTGTAGGCGGCGACCATCTCCGGCGAGATCCAGGTGCCGAATGCGTCCTCGCGCGGCGCCGCGCAGGCACGCATCACCTCGGCAAACGCAGTGTCGGCGCGCACCTCGAAGCCGCCATTGCGGATGCGCTTGGCGAGCGAGCGGCTGACGCGGATCTCGTCCGGCACCAGCACCATGCGCGGGTCCGGGCTCCACCACAGGATCGGCTCGCCGGGGTTGAACCAGGGGAAAATGCCATGGCGGTAAGCGTCGAGCAGGCGCGCCACCGACAGGTCGCCGCCCCTTGCCAGCAGACCATTGGGGTCGGCCAGCGCGGTCTCGACCGGCGGGAAGACTGTGGCGTTTTGCGCGTGCTCGCTCATGCTCGAATGGTAGCGGATTGACCGACTTGCATCCGGCCACCGCATCATATTATGATAAATACGTCTTCAATACTGCTATTGAACATTCGACACGGTATCGGGAAGCGCGGGGCTTTACGTGTCTCGCTTCGTATAATGTCGTTTTGCGGTTTGGCGCCGGATGAATCCCATCGCGACGCGTTTCAAGCCGGCACATTGCAGTAGGAAGAATGCTTCTATCCAATACGACGTCAACATCATCCGCATCGACGCTTAAGCCACAAGCAGCAGCGTCAGGCTTGCCGACCCGGCCATCCATCCCATGGTCCGGGTTGACGGTTGCGGATCTTGCGGAAAAGCTGTGGCTGACGCCGGCGGTGTGTCCGACCTCTCTCCCGGACTTGCCGACAGGCGCCTTTTTGCGGGGCGATTCATGAGCACCTCTCCGGGGCTCACGGACGCCCCGTCTTTTTCGGGCTGCTTTCATTGCGGCCTGCCGGTGCCGGACGGCGCCCACTACCCGATCCAGTTCGAAGCCGAAACGAAGCAGGCGTGCTGCCGCGGCTGCCAGGCGGTGGCGCAGACCATCATCGACAGCGGCCAGGGCGCCTATTACACCCACCGCACCGTGCTGCCCGCCACGCCACGCGAGGCCGAGGCCGAACTGGCGCAGCTGGGGCTGTACGACCTGCCGGAAATCCAGGAAAGCTTCGTGCGGACGGAATCGGAGCACGTCCGCGAGGCCGCGCTGATCCTGGAGAACATCGTCTGCGCGGCGTGCATCTGGCTCAACGAGCGCCACATCGCCGCGCTGCCCGGCGTGCTGTCGGTCGAGATCAACTACGCCACGCGGCGCGCGCGGGTGCGCTGGGACAACAGCCGCATCCAGCTGTCCACCATTCTCAAGGCGGTGTCCGACATCGGCTACATCGCCCACCCCTTCGACCCCGGCCGCTCCGACGACATTCACCGGCGCGAGCGCAACACCGCGATCAAGCGGCTGGCCATCGCCGGGCTGGGGATGATGCAGGTGATGATGTACGCGCTGCCGACTTACACCGCGACCGACATGACCGACGACATCCGCCTCTTGATGAGCTGGGCGAGCCTGATCCTCACCATCCCGGTGGTGGGCTATTCGGCGTGGCCCTTCTTCATCGGCGCCTGGCGCGACGTCAAGCGGCGCATGCTGGGGATGGACGTGCCGGTGGCGCTGGGCGTCGGCACCGCCTTCGTCGCCAGCGTCTACAGCACGTTCACCGGCCACGGCGAGGTGTATTTCGACTCGGTCACCATGTTCGTCTTTCTGCTGCTGACCGGACGCTTCCTCGAGATGAACGCGCGCCGAAGAGCCGGCGCCGCGGTGGAGGAGCTGGTGAAGCTGATCCCCGCCGCCGCCACGCGGCTGCCCAACTGGCCGGCACGCGACGAGGAACAGGTGCCGGTGGTGCGGCTGGCGCTGGGCGACCATGTGCTGGTGCGTCCCGGCGAGACGCTGCCCGCCGACGGCGAGGTGGTCGAGGGCGACAGCGCGGTGAGCGAGGCGATGCTGACCGGCGAATCGCTGCCGGTGTCCAAGAGCGTGCACTCGAAAGTGGTCGGCGGCAGCCTCAACCAGGCGAGTCCGCTGGTGGTGCGGGTCGACAAGCTCGGCGCCGACACGCGGCTGGCGTCGATCGTGCGCCTGTTGGACCGCGCGCAGAGCGAGAAGCCGCGCATCGGCCAGCTGGCCGACCGCGCCGCCGCCTGGTTCGTCGGCCTCTTGCTGCTGGTCACGGTTGCCGTCGGCCTGGCGTGGTACGTCATTGATCCCTCCCGCACGCTGTGGATCGTGGTGTCAATCCTGGTCGTCACCTGCCCCTGCGCGCTCGGGCTCGCGACCCCCGCCGCGCTCACCACCGGAACGGGACGGCTCACCCGCCTGGGTCTTCTGACCACGCGCGGCCATGCGCTGGAAACCCTCGCGCGCGCCACCGACCTGGTGTTCGACAAGACCGGCACGCTCACCCACGGCCGCCTGTCGGTGCGCCGGGTGCTGCCGCTGGGCGGGCGCAGCGCCGATGAGGTGAGCCGGATTGCCGCCGCGCTCGAAGCGGGTTCCGAGCATCCCATCGCGCGCGCTTTGCGCGAAGCCGGCTCGGCAAGCCTCGCCGCCAGCGACGTCCGCAACACCCCGGGGCGCGGCGTCGAGGGCAGGATCAACGGCCTTCTCTATCGCCTCGGCTCGCCGCGCTACGCCGCCGCCGGCGCGATGCCCCCCGAATCCGCTGGCGGCGAACACCCGGAAAGCGCGCACGCGAGCTGGGTGGCGCTGGCGCAAGGCGACGAAACCCTCGCCTGGTTCGCGCTGGCCGACATGCTGCGCGCGGACGCGCCCGCCGCGCTCGCCGCGCTGCAACAACTGGGCGTGCGCCTGCACCTGCTGTCGGGCGACGCCGAGCCTGCGGTGAAGGCGGTGGCGCAGCAGCTCGGCATTGCCGAGTGGCACGCCGGCGCGCTGCCGGAAGACAAGCTCGCCTACGTCAAGGCGCTGCAGCGCGATGGCCGCATCGTCGCCATGGTGGGCGACGGCATCAACGACGCCCCCGTGCTGGCCGGCGCGCAGGTGTCGATCGCCATGGGCGAAGGGGCCGACGTCGCGCAGGCGGCGGCCGACATGGTGATGCTCGGCAGCCGGCTCGCCACCCTGGCCGAAGGCGTGTCGCTGGCGCGCAAGACGCAGCGCATCATCCGCCAGAACCTCGGCTGGGCGCTCGGCTACAATCTCGTCGCCATCCCCGCCGCCGCACTCGGCTACGTCACGCCGTGGATGGCCGGCATCGGCATGTCGGCCAGCTCGCTGCTGGTGGTGCTGAACGCGCTGCGGCTGTCCGATTTCAAACAACCGGTGAGGGGTGAAGCGTCAGAAGTGAAGAACACCGCCCTCATGCCTTACCCCTAACCCCTCACGCGTCTCCCCCATGGACATCCTGATCCTGCTGATTCCCTTGAGTCTCGTCCTCGTCGGCGTCATCGCCTGGGTCATGCTGTGGGCGGCCAAGAGCGGGCAGTTCGACGACCTCGAAGGCCCGGCGCACAGCATCATCATGGACGACGACAACCCGCCCAAGTCCGACGACGCGCCCAAGCCCTGAGCGACGCCGGGCCACGCCGCGCGGACGGAATGCGTCCTGGTCAGAAGCCGTCCACCCGCACCACTTCGTCCAGGGGAAGCTGGCCTGCCCGGGGCCACGGTTCCCGAACCCGCTTGCCGAGTGCGACGAACATCGACACGACATGCCCCTCGGGCAAGCGGATCAATTTCGCGACCTCGTCGAAATCCGCCAGGTCCATCGGGCACGAGTCGTACCCCATCTCCTTCGCGGCCAGCATCAAGGTCTGGGCGGCCATGCCGCATGAGCGCATCGCTTCATCGCGCTGCGTCTGGGGCCGCCCGCGGTAATACTCGCCGATGGCGGCGACCACGCCCTCGCGGACGTCAGCGGACGCATTGCGCCAATAGCGGTCGGGCTCCTTTTGCCACGCGTTGACGTCCGCGCAAATGACCACCAGCAACGAAGCCTCCGTTATTTGGGGCTGCATCCACGACACGGCACGAATGGCTTCGCGCAATGCCGGATTTCGCACCAGAACGAATCGCCAGTGCTGGAGGTTGAACGCCGTCGGGGAAAGCACGGCCAACGACATGAGTGCGTCGACTTCTTGCTCGGTCATCGCGTGGCCGGGATCGAATTGCTTGATCGCGCGCCGTGTTTCGATTGCGGTTCTCACATCCATGCTGCTCTCCTTGGTGACAGGGCTCGATGCCGGAAGCCATGCTATCGGATGGATTCCATCTATGTAAGTATGCACATTCATATCATGTACTTACATTTTGTATACCCAGGAGATTCAGATGCGCCACAAGCGTTACGACTGCGACGTTGGATGCCCGGTCGAGGCCTGCGTCGAGGTGATCGGTGGCAAATGGAAGGGGGTCATCCTGTTTCACCTGCTGGGCGGCACCAAACGGTTCAACGAGTTGGCGCGACTGATGCCTGCGGTGACGCAAAGAATGCTGACCCGGCAGTTGCGGGAACTGGAAGCCGACCAGGTCGTGGCGCGCAAGGTCTATCCGGAAGTCCCGCCGAAGGTCGAGTATTCGCTGACGGCGTTCGGAAAGACGCTTGAGCCGGTGCTGAGAACGCTTCAGGGTTGGGGCGTAAACTACCTGGAGCAGATCACCCAAATCAGAAAGGAGCGCGCATGACCGGCGCGCCCAACGCCGCCTCCGAAGCGGCGGGCGATCGCAGAGAGGCCCATCGTGCAATGAGCAGTCAACGCCCGCTTCCAGGTTGAACATGAACGCGCCCATCCTCTGGTATTTCGCCGACCCGATGTGTTCGTGGTGCTGGGGGTTTTCGCCGGTGATCGAAACCCTGCGCGACGAATATCGCGACCGCATGAAAATCGCGCTGGTGCTGGGCGGCCTGCGGCACGAAACCGCGCCGATGACGGCAGCCGGGCGGGCGGAGATCCTGCACCACTGGCGTGGGGTGCACGCCCGCACCGGCCAGCCCTTCCGTTTCGACAACGCGCTGCCGGAGGGCTTCGTGTACGACACCGAACCCGCCTGCCGCGCGGTGGTGACGGTGGGCGGGCTTGATCCCGCGCTGATCTTTCCCCTGTTCAAGGCGATCCAGCGTGCCTTCTACGCCGAAGGGCGCGACGTCACCCAGCCGGGCGTGCTGGCCGGTCTGGCGGCGGAACTCGGCGTCGACAAAGCTGCGTTTCTGCAGGCGTTCGACAGCGACGCCGCGCGCGCCAAAACCCAGGCGCACTTCAAACAGACGCGCCGGGCCGGCGTGCGCGGCTTTCCCGCGCTGATCCTGCAGCAGGACGCACGGCTGACCCCGGTCAGCAGCGGCTGCCAGCCCCTGGACGCGGTGCGCGCCGCGATCGAAGCCGGCCTCGCCGCATGATTCAGCGCCCGCTCGCCCTTTTGCTTGCGCTCGGCGGGCTCTTTGCCGCAGGTGCCGGGGCCGATCCCCTGCCGCCGATGATCGACGCCCACGCGCACTACGCCGCGCCCGATGCGGCGGCGTTCACGCCGGCCGAGGTGATCGCCAGGCTCGATGCCGCCGGGGTGCGCCGGCTGGTCGTGACAAGCTCGCCGCCGCAGCTTGCGCAGCAGTTGTATCAACACGCGCCCGACCGGGTGATTCCCCTGCTCGGGGTGTACGCATCGGACCTGCACAAGGGCAACTGGGTGCACGACGCCGGCCTGCCGGCGCGGGTCGCCGCGCAGCTGGAAGACGGCGTGTGGGCTGGCATCGGCGAGCTCCACCTGTTTGCCCGCGACGCGCGGCAGCCGGTGTTCGCGCAACTGGTGCGGCTGGCCGCGGCAAGCAAGCTGGTCGTGATGATTCATGGCGACGCCGAGGTGGTCGAACAGGCGTTTGCCGTCGCCCCCGGGGTGCGGGTGCTGTGGGCGCATCTTGGCGCCCAGCCGCAACCCGATCTGCTGGCCGCGATGCTGGCGCGGTTTCCGGGTCTGTGGGTCGACACCTCGGTGCGCGACGAACGCATTGCGCCGGGCGGCGCGCTGCTGCCGGCATGGCGCGCGCTGTTCGAGCGCCATCCCGAGCGCTTCGTGGTCGCGGTCGACACCTTCAGCGTCAACCGCTGGCAGCAGTATGAAACCGTGGTGGCGCAAATCCGCAGCTGGGTCGACCCGCTGCCGCCGCCGCTGAAGGACAATCTGCTTCACGACAATGCGGCCCGCCTGTTCGATTTCTTCTTGCCGCAGCGCGCGCGCCGGTAAAATCCCCCCACCTTTTGTCAGGAGCTTTTCCGATGACCCGCCTATCCCTGTTTCCCGCACTGTTCCTCGGTGCACTGATGCTCGGCATCGCCGGCTGCGGCGCCAGCGAGCCCATCACGCAAACCGTTCCCACCGCGCCCGCCGCCGGTCAGCCGGCCAACCCGCGCGTGCTGATCGAGACCAGCAAGGGCAACATCACGGTGGAAGTGTTCCCCGCCCAGGCGCCGCAATCGGCCGGCAACTTTCTCAACTACGTGAAGACCGGGTTTTATGACGGCCTGGTGTTCCACCGCGTGATCCCCAACTTCATGATCCAGACCGGCGGCATGACGGCGGACATGGCGGAAAAGCCCAAGAACGCGCCGATCCAGAACGAGGCCGACAACGGCCTGAGAAACCTGCGCGGCACCCTGGCGATGGCGCGCGCCGGCGACCCCCATTCGGCGTCCTCGCAGTTCTTCATCAACGTGGCGGACAACGCCTTCCTCGACCATCGCGGGAAGACGTCGCAGGGCTGGGGCTACGCCGTGTTCGGCCAGGTGGTCGACGGCATGGACGTGGTCGACGCCATCGTCGCAGTGCCGCGCGGCAATCGCGGCCCGCACGGCGATGTCCCCGTCGAACCGATCGTGATGCAGCGCGTGACGCTGCTGCCCCAGGCAGCCCAGCCCTGAGCCCTGCCGCCAAGCTGCTGCTGCTCGGGCTGACCGCGCCGGCAGCCATTGCGCTCGGCCTGATGGCCGGCACGCTGCCCGACGACCGTGAATTGGCACAGCAGATCCTCGGCGAGCTGCGCGGCCCACGCGTCGCCGCAGCGTTCGCCTGCGGCGGCCTGCTGGCGCTGGCCGGCGCGCTGATGCAGACGCTGTTTCGCAACCCGCTGGCCGAACCCTACCTGCTCGGCGTGTCCGGCGGCGCAGGACTTTTGGCGCTGCTCGGCATGGCGGCCGGGCTAGCGTGGCCGTGGGTGTCGGCGCTGGCGTTTGCCGGCAGTCTGCTGGCGCTGGCGCTCGCCGCCGCGCTCGGCGGACGCCTCTTGGCGCGCGACCACACCCCGCTGCTGCTCGCCGGCGTCATGCTGGCAGCGGGCTTCGGCGCGCTGATCGCACTGGTGCTCTCCGTGACGCCAGCCGAGCGCCTGCCCGGCATGCTGTTCTTCCTGATGGGTGACCTGGCGTGGACCAGCCAGCCCGCGCTGCTGTGGGCGGCGCTGCTGGTGGCGGTCGCCGCCGCGCTGGCCCTGTCGCGGCGGCTCGACGTGCTGCAGCTGTCGCCGCTGAAAGCCGCCTCGCTCGGGGTGGCGGTCGCCCCCACACGCTGGCTGTTGTTTGTGCTGGCCGGCGCCTGCACCTCGCTCGTCGTCGCTCAGGCCGGCAGCATCGGCTTCGTTGGCCTGATGGTGCCGCACGCATTGAGAAAACTGGGATTTTCCGGCCATCGCGCCCTGCTCCCCGCCTGCGCACTGGCCGGCGGCAGCCTGCTGGTATTGGCCGATGCACTGGCGCGCACCGTGATCGAGCCGCGCGAACTGCCGGTGGGCGTACTCACCGCGATGCTCGGCGTCCCCATGATGCTATGGCTGCTGCGAAAACCGTGAATACGTCAGAGGCTGGCGCCAGCCAGAAGCAGGAGGCGAAGTTTCATGATGGGACTCGGTCGGGGCTGGGCAGCGGCGCCAGCAGGGCGCGAATATCGGCCTCGCCGAATTTGGCGAGCGCGGTGCTGTCTTCCGACAGCACGCTGGCGGCGAGTTCGGCTTTTTTCTCCTGCAGGGCAAGAATTTTTTCCTCGATGCTGCCTGCCACCACCAGTTTGTAAACGAACACGTGCTTGGTCTGGCCGATGCGGTGGGCGCGGTCGGTGGCCTGGTTTTCCACGGCGGGGTTCCACCATGGGTCGTAGTGGATGATGGTGTCGGCAGCAGTGAGGTTGAGGCCGACGCCACCGGCTTTGAGGCTGATGAGGAACACCGGCACCGTGCCTTCCTGAAAGTTGCGGATGACGGTTTCGCGGTCGGTGGTATCGCCGGTGAGAACGACGTATTCGATTTTTCGCGCAGCCAGTTCCCGCTCAATCAAGGCGAGCATCGAGGTGAACTGCGAGAACAGCAGCACGCGGCGGCCCTCGTCGAGCAGCTCCGGCAGCATGTCCATCAAGAGGTCGAGCTTGGCGCGTTCCTTGACCTTTTGCGCGCCCGTGCTTTTGAGCAGGCGCGGGTCGCAGCACACCTGACGCAGCTTCAGCAGCGCATCCAGAATTACGATCTGGCTGCGGGCGAAGCCTTTTTGCGCGATGGCTTCCAGCACTTTGGCGTCCATCGCGCTGCGCACGGTTTCGTACAGGTCGCGCTGGCCGCCGGTGATTTCGGCAGTGCGCACGATGATGGTTTTGGGCGGCAACTCCTTCGCCACGTCTTCCTTGCGCCGGCGCAAGATGAACGGCGCGACGCGCCTGGACAGAATCCCGGCGCGGATCGCGTCGCCGTGTTTTTCGATCGGGGTGCGGAAGGCGCGGGTGAATTGCTTGCTGTCACCCAGAAAGCCCGGCAGCAGAAAGTCGAACTGCGCCCACAGCTCGCCCAGGTGGTTTTCCAGCGGCGTGCCGGTGAGGCACAGGCGATGCCGCGCCTTGATGTCCCGCACAATCCTGGCGGCGCGGCTGCCCGCGTTTTTCACCGTTTGCGCTTCGTCCAGAATCAGCAGATGCCAGTCTATTTTCCCCAGCGTGTCGTGGTCGCGCCACAGCAGCGGATAGGTGGTAAGCGCAATGTCGTGCTGCGGGATTTCGCTGAAACGCTCGGCGCGGTCTTTGCCGTGCAGCGACAACACTTTCAGGGCGGGCGCGAAGCGTTCGGCCTCGCGCGTCCAGTTGAAAATCAGCGAGGTGGGCAACACCACCAGCGCCGGGCGATCCAGCCGCCCGGCCTGCTTTTCCAGCAGCAGGTGCGCCAGCGTCTGCGCGGTTTTTCCCAGCCCCATGTCGTCGGCCAGTATGCCCGCCAGATTCTGCTCACGCAGGTATTGCAGCCAGGCCAGGCCTTCACGCTGGTAGGGGCGCAGTGCCAGCCCCAATCCCCTGGGCGGCTTGACCGTCCTGATGCCGTCCTGATGCTGCAATTGGCGGGCGAACCGGACCACCGCGTCGCCGCCGGTGTTGTTCCATTGCGGGCTGTCGGCGAGATCGGCCAGGCGCGGCGCATCCAGACGCGACACCTTGATTGCACCCCGCGGGCGCGCGTCGAACAGGTCGATGAGGGTATGCGCCAACGGCTTCAAACGCCCCGCCGGCGCCGTGAAACGCGCGCCTTCCGGCGTATGCAGCGTGATCATTTCGGCATCGCGGATTTTCTTCAGCTTGGCCGCATCCAGCCAGCGCGCATCGTGCTGAAACAGGTCGTACAGCAGCGGGGCCAGCGGCAGGCGCTGGCCTTCCAGCACCACGCCGAGATTGAGCGACAGCCAGCCGTTGCCGTCGTCCTGGAAGTCTGCTTCCCAGGCATCGACCTCCAGCACGTAATGGCGGAAGTTACGCGGTATATCAACAACCCAGCCATCGGCGCGCAGCGCGGCCAAACCGGTCGCGATAAACCCCGGCCAGGTCGATTCGCTGGCCAGCCCGAGCAGGTGTTTGGGGGGCTTGTCCAACACCTGCGGCGGCACGGGTTTGAAACCCAGGGTGTCGAGCTGCTTCATGCAGGCGGCTTCACGCACGGTGTCGCGCCTGACCCGCACCGCTTCTCCATCGGGCGTGGTGACGAATTCAGTGGAATCGTCCGCCATGAAGCTGAACGTGTCGTATTGAAATTGCAGCGTGGCGAAATCGAACAGCACCGTGTAATAGCTGTGGCCGTAGTCGCGGTAGCGGTTCATGCCATGGCTTGCCAGCGTGCCCAGTGTCAGCCTCGGCTGCGGCGCGGTGTCGATCACGCGCAGGCTGGCCGTCGTCTGCGGGCGCGGCAGTTCCGGCGCAAGCTCGGCCAGCGCGCCCGACACCAGCGGCACATCCAGCGCGGACAAGGGTGGCAGCGCAAACAGGTGGGTCAGCTGCGCGGGTGAATACGGCACATCGAGCAGCCCCAGTTCGCCGCGCGCACCATCGACATACCAGGTTTGCTTGAGCGTCAGCACCCGGTCGGCCGGCGGAGTCGCGACCAGCTCGGCGCGGATACGCTGATTGCTGTCGGCCGGCCATTGCAGGATGGCCGGGCGCGCGGGCGCGGCGGAGAGCGGCTGCAAAACTTCGCCCGCATAAAACAGCCGGCCGCTTGCCAGCATGCGTTGCAGCACGATCTCGCCCTTGTCGCCCGTCAGCGGAAAACTGTCGATAAAGGCATGCCGGTCGCGCTGTCCCCACAGCAGCGGCAGGATGGTCAGGTCGTCTTCCGACACGAACGACGGCGGGTTGGTGATGGCGCGCTCGACGTTATTCCAGTCGTCCAGCTTCAACGGCCGCCCATGATCGTCCAGCCGCGCCTTGAAGAAGGTCACACGCAGGCTGCCATCCGCGCGCGGCGTCAGGCAATAGAGCAGCGTGTCGCGCCGGGGCGGGGCTTTGGCGGGTTTCGCCGGGCGGGCCTCGGCCAGCGTGCGGCGAAACCCCTCCAGCCAGGTCAGCACATCGGGGTTGATTTTTGTCGGCGGCTTGTTTTGCTGCAGCCAGGCCAGCAGGGTCGCCGCGGTGTGTTTGCAATGCCATTGCACCGGGCAGGTGCAATGCGGCGAAATCACGACATGGCCCGCGAGGTTGGTGCTGAAATGGATCTTCACCTGATAGGGCCTGGGTGCGCTGCCCAGCACAAATGCGGACAGCTCAGGTGGCTCGGTACTCAGGCGAGTGACGGCGCGAACATAGGTTTTCGCCTTGATCAGTTCGCGCGCGCCATACCAGCGCAGAACATCGGCTTCGGTAAAAGAAGGGAGGGACATGATGAAAACGGGAAAGCAATGGACGAAGTTTACCCGCCGTTTGCCAGATGAAGCGGGCAGCGAGAAGGCCGGAATGGTTGCCCGATTGGCCGCGGCGAGACCGGTTCAGCACCCTAGTGTCACGAACCGGAAATAACGAAACATGCAACAGCGTCTTTTTCCGCATGGCGGCGTTGCTCGTCGTTGCCATAGAGCCAGCCATGTCGCCTCCTCGCGCCTTGCCCTGCGAAAAAAGCCACCCGTTTTATCTTGTCCCGCTATTTATGATTCACGACACTAGTGTCATGTCACACACAATATGACGCATATTTTACGCTAAACTCCTACCCTCTTTTTCAAAAAGGCTGCCACCCGTCCCAGAAGGTAATCAATGCGCTGATTCTGTGCGCTGATTCTGTTGAACTGCGACGAGGGAGCGTTCAACGAACATCGTAGCCGTGGGGAGGACGTAGCGAACATCCCGCGGATCAGCATGCGCAAGGTTGACCGGGTCAAGAAACGCTTTGTCGATGAGGGACTGGACGCGGCGTCAGGAGGACGACCGAGCCAGCGCGGTTACGCGCGCAAGGCCGATGGCGAGTTCGAGGCGCATCTGGTTGCCCTGAGTTGCGGCGAACCTCCGCAGGGCTTCGCCCGATGGTCGCTACGCTTGCTGGCCGATCGCGCGGTCGAGGGAGCGGGTTCTCGACGTGTACCGTCTGCCTTATAACGTGGACATGCCCGTGGTCTGCATGGACGAGACACCACGACAACTCGTCCGCGAGACGCGCGCACCGATCCCGGCTTGCCCCGGCCAGCTCGAACGGCACGACCACGGATACGAGCGATGCGGCGTCTGTAACGTATTCATGGCGAGCGAGCCGCTGGCGGGAACGCGGATGACCAAGGTGACGGAGCGCAAGACCAAAGTGGACTGGGCGCAGTTTCTTCAGGACATTGCCGTACGCCGCATTGGCTCAAGGTCGCCGAGATAGAACTCAACGTGTTGATCAGCCAGTGCCTTGATGCCTTGATCGGCATATCGGCAGTATGGAGAAACTCCACGCGGAAGTCGCAGCCTGGCAAACGCGCCGCGACCAGATTCACGCCAGGGTGAACTGGCAATTCACG
>JBAQND010000020.1:0-16752 GCA_049303455.1 Thiobacillus sp. | reverse complement strand
AGGCCGATGTAGGCGACGGCGATCAGCGAGAGCGTGATGACGAACCAGGCCAGTTCGTGGCTGGCGTCCGGCAGGATCGGCAGGATGAAGCGCAGGAACCCATAGGCGCCGACCTTCAGGGTGATCGCTGCCAGCACGACCGAACCGCCGGTGGGCGCCTCGACGTGGGCGTCGGGCAGCCAGGTATGCACCGGCCACATCGGCACCTTGACGCCGAAGGCCAGCAGGAAGGCGAAGAACATCAGCGTCTGCGCCGTCATGTCGAGCGTGGTGGCGTGCCAGGTCTGGATATCGAAGCTGCCACCCGACTGGAAATACAGATAAATCATCGACACCAGCATCAGCAGCGAACCGAGCAGGGTGTAGAGGAAGAACTTGAACGCGGCGTAAACGCGGTTCGGGCCGCCCCACACGCCGATGATCAGGTAGAGCGGAATCAGCATGCCTTCGAAGAAGACGTAGAACAGGATGCCGTCGAGCGCAGCGAATACGCCGTTGATGAGGCCGGACATGATGAGGAAAGCGGCCATGTATTGCGCGACCTTGTCCTGGATCACCTGCCAGCCCGCGATCACCACCAGCACGGTGATGAAGCTATTCAGCAGGATCAACGGCATCGAGATGCCGTCGACGCCCAGGTGGTAGTGGATGTTGAACGCAGGGATCCAGGCCGCCTTCTCGACGAACTGCATCGCCGAGGTGCCGGTGTCGAAGCCGGTGACCAGCGGAATCGCGACAATGAATCCGAGCAGCGCGCCGGCCAGCGCGACCCAGCGGGCGAGCGCCGCATTGCGGTCGGAGCCGGTGGCGAGCACCGCCATCCCGGCCAGAATCGGGACCCATATGACGAGAGAAAGTATCGACTGTCCGAACATGGGTATTGTTTTTTAGTTGAGCCGCGCGAACCAGGTCACCAGGGCGAATACCCCGATCAGCATGGCAAACGCGTAGTGGTAAATGTAGCCAGACTGGAAGGCCTTGGCCAGGCGCGACAGGCGATCGACCAAGTGGACCGTGCCGCCTACGAAAAAGCCATCGATCATGCCTTGGTCGCCACGCCGCCACAGGAAGCCGCCCAGCACACGCGCTCCCTTGGCAAACACCCAACTGTAGAGTTCGTCAAACCAGTATTTGTTGAGCAGCATTTGGTGCAGGAACTTGAAGCGCTGCGCAATGGCTGCGGGGATATCCGGACGCTTGAGATAGAAGAACGCCGCCAGCCCCACCCCCGCCACCGCCAGCCAGAACGGCAGTGTCACCAGCGCGTGCAGTCCCATCGCCGCCGCGCCTTGGAAATGCTGGTTGAGCTCGTGCATCACCGGATGGCGGTCGGCGACGTAGATCGCGCTGCCGAAAAAGTCACCGAACAGCATGGTCTCGATCGTCATGTAGCCGATCGCCAGCGAAGGCAGCGCCAGCGCGAGCAAGGGTCCGGTGATGACCCATGGGGTTTCGTGCGGTTTGCCGCCATGGTGGTCGTCGTGGTGCGCGCCGGGCTCGTTGCCGTGGGCATGCCCCTGCTGAAACCGCTCCTTGCCGTGGAACACCAGAAAATACATGCGGAAGGAATAGAAGGCGGTGACGAACACGCCGAGCAGCACTGCCCAGTAGGCGATGTCGGCCACCGGCAGGTGCGACAGCCTGACCGCTTCGATGATGGATTCCTTGGAATAGAAGCCCGACAGGAAAGGCGTGCCGATCAGCGCCAGCGAACCGATCAGCGAGGTGACCCAGGTGATCGGCATGTACTTCTTCAGGCCACCCATGTAACGGATATCCTGGTTGTGGTGCATCGCGATGATGACGCTGCCTGCGGCAAGGAACAGCAGCGCCTTGAAGAAGGCGTGCGTCATCAGGTGGAACACCGCGACCGAATAGGCCGAGGCACCGAGCGCGACCGTCATGTAGCCCAGCTGCGACAGCGTCGAATACGCCACCACGCGCTTGATGTCGTTCTGCACGATGCCGAGGAAACCCATGAACAGCGCGGTGATCGCGCCGATCACCATGATGAAGCTCAGGGCCACGTCGGACAGTTCGAACAGCGGCGACATGCGCGCGACCATGAAGATGCCGGCGGTCACCATCGTTGCCGCGTGAATCAGCGCGGAAATCGGCGTCGGGCCCTCCATCGAATCAGGCAGCCAGACGTGCAGCGGGAACTGCGCCGATTTACCCATGGCGCCGATGAACAGGAGGATGCCAATGACCGTCATCAGCATCCACGGCGTGTCGGGCCACAGCGTGATGGTCTCTTTGGCAAGCGAAGGCGCCATGGCGAACACGGTTGCATAATCGAGCGAGCCGAAATGGGCCAGCACCAGGCCGATGCCCAGGATGAAGCCGAAGTCGCCCACGCGGTTGACCAGAAAGGCCTTCAGGTTGGCGTAGATCGCGGTTTCCCGCGTATACCAGAATCCGATCAGCAGATAAGACACCAGACCGACCGCTTCCCAGCCGAAGAACAGCTGCAAGAAGTTGTTGCTCATCACCAGCATCAGCATCGAGAAGGTGAACAGCGAAATGTAGCTGAAGAAGCGCTGGTAGCCCGGGTCGTCCTGCATGTAGCCGATGGTGTAGATATGCACCATCAGCGAGACGAAGGTGACGACCAGCATCATCATGACCGTCAGCGCATCGATCAGGAAACCGACCTCGAAACGCAGGTCGCCCAGCACCATCCAGGTGTAGACGGTGCCGTTGAAGGTGTGGCCGGCGAGCACGTCCTGGAACACCAGCACAGAGGCGATCAGCGACACCGCCACGCCGGCGATGGTGACGACATGGGCGCCGGTGCGGCCGACCAGTTTGCCGAAAAAGCCAGCGATGATCGCGCCGAACAAGGGCGCAAGTGGCACGATCAGATAGAGCGTCTGCATGTCCATCGTCATCAGCCTTTCAGATGGTCGAGGTCATCGACGTTGATGGTATGCAGGTTGCGGAACAGCACCACCAGGATCGCCAGGCCAATGGCGGATTCAGCCGCGGCAACGGTCAGGATGAAAAAGACGAAGATCTGGCCGTGGATGTCGCCCAGATAATGCGAAAACGCGATGAAGTTCATGTTCACCGCCAAGAGCATGAGTTCAATCGCCATCAAGATGATGATCACGTTCTTGCGGTTAAGGAAAATGCCCAGCACGCTGATGGCAAACAGGATGCCGCCCAGCACCAGGTAATGCGATAAGGAAATCATGCGCCGCCCTCCCCTGCGCCCGGCTTCGGCGTGGCTTTCATTTTGATGATGCGCAGCCGGTCATTGCGCTTGACCTTCACCTGCTCGGCGGGGTCGATGTACTTGCTGTCCTTGCGGCGGCGCAGCGTCAGGGCGATGGCGGAGACGATCGCCACCAGCAGGATCACCGCGGCCAGTTCGAACGCGTAGACGTAGTCGGAATACAGCAGCCGCCCAAGCGCCTTGGTGTTGCTGTAATCCGCCGGGTGCGGCTCGGGCGTGGCCATCACATCGAGCCCGAAGTGGCGGCTGCCGAGGATCAGCGCCATTTCGATCATCAGCAAGACCGAGACGAATCCCGCGATCGGCAGGTAATCCCAGAAGCCTTCGCGCAGTTTGTCCAGGTTGATGTCGAGCATCATCACCACGAACAGGAACAGCACCATCACAGCGCCGACATAGACCAGCACCAGGGTGATGGCGAGGAATTCGGCCTCCAGCAGTATCCACAGGCCGGCCGCGGTGAAGAATGCCAGCACCAGGAAAAGGGCTGCGTGCACCGGGTTGCGCGCGGTGATCACGCGCAGCCCGGCAAACACCAGGATAGCGGCGAAAAAATAGAAAATCGCGGTCGTATAGGTCATGTCTGTTGTGATCAAGGCTCGGCGTCAGCGGTACTTCGCGTCGGTCGCGCGGTCTTTCGCGATCTGTTCTTCGTAGCGGTCGCCGATGGCGAGCAGCATGGGCTTGGTGTAGTAGAGGTCGCCGCGTTTTTCTCCGTGGTATTCGAGGATGCGGGTTTCAACGATGGAATCGACCGGGCAGGATTCCTCGCAAAAGCCGCAGAAGATGCACTTGGTGAGATCGATGTCGTAGCGCGTGGTGCGGCGGGTGCCGTCATCGCGCTTCTCCGACTCGATGGTGATGGCCAGCGCCGGACACACGGCTTCGCACAGCTTGCAGGCGATGCAGCGCTCCTCGCCGTTGGGATAGCGGCGCAGCGCGTGCAGGCCACGGAAGCGCGGCGATTGCGGGGTTTTCTCTTCGGGGAACTGCACCGTGATCTTGCGCGCGAACATGTGACGCCCGGTGAGCATCATGCCGCGCAGTAGCTCGATCAAAAGCAGGCTGCCGAAGAAATTCGTGATCCGTTTCATGGCGCGCTCAATGGAAGAGATAACCATACGGCGTCTGCATCATGCCGCCGACGACGACGATCCAGGCGATGGTAATCGGAATGAACACCTTCCAGCCCAGGCGCATGATCTGGTCGTAGCGATAGCGCGGGAAGGTGGCACGGAACCACAGGAACAGGAACAGCACAAATCCGATCTTGAAGAACAGCCACACGATGCTGTCGGGCAGGAAGGGGACCGGAGACAGCCAACCGCCGAGGAACAACAGGCTCGTCAACGTCGCCACCAGGATAATGTTGGCGTATTCGGCGAGGAAGAACACGGCGAACGCCATGCCGGAATATTCCACATGGAAACCGGCGACGATCTCGGATTCGCCCTCGGCGACATCGAATGGCGCGCGGTTGGTCTCGGCCACGCCGGAGATCAGATAGACGAGGAAGAGCGGGAACAGCGGCCAGATGTACCACTGGTGAGCCCCGCCCGACTGGCCCTGCACGATGTCGATCAGATTGAGGCTTTGCGCCGCCATCAGCACGCCGACCAGCGCGAAGCCCATGGCGATTTCATACGACACGATCTGCGCCGCCGAGCGCATTGCGCCAAGGAAAGCGTACTTCGAGTTGGACGCCCAGCCCGCGATGATCACGCCGTAGACGCCCATCGAGGTAATCGCCATCACATACAGCAGGCCGGCATTGATGTTGGCCAGCACCAGCGTGTCGGTGAACGGAATCACCGCCCATGCCGCCAGCGCCGGCGCGATGGCGAGGATGGGACCGAGAATGAACAGGCTCTTGTTGGCGCCGGCAGGAATGATGATTTCCTTCATCAGCAGCTTCAAGCCGTCGGCAATCGGCTGCAGCAGACCCAGGTAGCCCACGCGATTGGGGCCGATGCGCACCTGCATCCAGCCGATGACTTTGCGTTCCGCATAGGTCAGGTAGGCGACGCCCAGCATCAACGGCATCACCAGCGCCATGATCTTGATCAGCGTCCAGGCGACGGTTTGAATGGCGCTCCAGTCCATACCCACGCTCTCCATCAGACCGACTCCGCCGTGATCGGGCCGAACATCGGGCCCAGACCCGCGGTCAGCGGATGACCGCTGGGGATGCGCACGCAGGTATCGGGCAGCAGGTCGTCACGTTGCACCTTCAGGGTCAGCGCGCAAGCCGTCTGACGCACCGAGACGCGGCCGTTTTCCGTGAGGCCAAGCTTCGCGATCAGGCGGCTGTGCATGCGCGCCACCGGCAATGCGGCATCCTGGGTCATCTGCAGCGAGGGGGAGCGGCGCACCACGGCGTCGGTCTGGTAAATCGGCACCTCGGCGACACGCTCCAGGCCTTCATGCGTCTGGGGCGGCGCCACCGTCACGCCGCTGACTTCATTATTGAGGAAGGCTTGCACGCTGCCTGTCGGGGTATCGCCGATCGCGTCGCGCAGCACGTCCTTCGAGTCGTTGTGATCGAAACCTGCCAGTCCCAGCAGGTTGCCCAGCACGCGCAGCACCTTCCAGGCCGGACGGGTTTCGCCAATCGGCTTGATCACGGCGCTGAAGCTCTGCACGCGGCCTTCGGTATTGATGAAGGTGCCCGAGGTTTCGGTCCACGGCGCAATCGGCAACAGCACGTCGGCGTAGTCGAGCGACTTGCCTTTATAGGGCGACATCACCACGACGAATTCGGCGGCGTTGATGCTGGCCATCGACGACACCGGGTCGTGGGTATCGAGTTCGGCTTCGACCCCCAGCAGCAGGTAGGCACGCAAGGGATTGGCCAGCATCTGCTGCGCGTTCAGCCCCTTGACGGCTGGCTGCCCGAGCGGGCCACAGCCCGGGATCGCGCCGACCGCTACCGCCCCGACGCTGTTGGCGGCCTCGCCCAGCACACCAAAACTCGCGCCGGCAAGCTTCGATACTTCCTGCGCCAGCGCGTGTATCTGTCCGTAGCTGGAATGATGCTGCGCCATGTTGCCGAGGAAGACCGCGCGGGTCTCACCGCCGGCGAGGCTCGCGGCCATCTTCCTCGCGGTATCGTCGACGACACCGTGTGCGGCAAGGGCGGGCAGCGGCAGGTTCTTCAGTTCGGCCAGCGCACGGCACACGCCGGCCAGCGCAGCGGCAAGCTGTGACGGCGCGACGATGCGCTTGGCATGCACCTTGCCGAGGAATTCGTCTTCCGCTGCGTTGATAAGGTTGAGTTCGCCGTGCCAGCGAACCGACTCGCGGATGCGATGGGCCATCAACGGGTGGTCCTTGCGCAGATTGGAACCCACCACCAGCATGCGGTTCAGGCGCGACATGTAGGTCACGGGCATCCCCAGCCAGAAGCCGCCGTGCGCCTTGTCGTCGAGTGAAAAGTCCGACTGCCGCAGACGGTGGTCGACGTTCCCGCTGCCCATGCCACGCATCAGCTTCTGTAGCAGGAACAGTTCCTCGGCCGGGCGATACGGCGTCGACAGTGCACCAATCTGCTCGGCCGGAATGGCTTTCAATTTGTTAGCGACCAGCTCGAGCGCCGCCTGCCAGGTGGTTTCCACCCACTGGCCGTCGTGCTTGACCATCGGCTGGGTCAGGCGCTCGGCCGTGTTGAGGCCCTCATAGGAGAAGCGGTCGCGGTCGGCCAGCCAGCATTCGTTGACATCCTCGTTCTCGCGCGGCAGCACACGCATGACCTTGTTGTCCTTGACGTGGACTTCAAGGTTGGAACCGAGGCTGTCGTGCGGGCTGATCGAGGGGCGGCGCGACAGCTCCCAGGTGCGGGCGGAGTAGCGGAAGGGCTTGCTGGTCAGCGCGCCGACCGGGCACAGGTCGATGATGTTGCCGGACAGTTCGGACGCCACCTGGTTTTCCAGGAACGGCATCACTTCGACATGCTCGCCGCGCCCGGCCATGCCAAGTTCCATCACGCCGGCGATTTCCTGGCCGAAGCGCACGCAACGGCTGCAGTGGATGCAGCGCGTCATGTCGGTGGCGATCAGCGGGCCGAGGTTTTTCTCGCGCACCACGCGCTTGATTTCCTGGTAGCGCGACGACGAGCCGCCGTAGCCCACCGCCAGATCCTGCAGGGTGCATTCGCCGCCCTGGTCGCAGATCGGGCAGTCGAGCGGATGGTTGATGAGCAGGAATTCCATCACGCTCTTCTGTGCATTGATCGCATATTCCGATCGGGTCTGCACCTTCATGCCGTCGGTGACCGGGGTGGCGCAGGCCGGCAGCGGCTTCGGCGCCTTTTCAACCTGTACCAGGCACATGCGGCAGTTGGCGGCGATCGACAGTTTCTTGTGATAGCAGAAATGCGGGATCGTGATGCCGGCCTGATTCGCCGCGTCCATGATGGTGTCGCCGCTTTCGACCTGAAGCGCGCGGCCGTCGATTTCGATATTGAGCGTGGCCATCCTTACTGCTCCGTTCCGTCCATGCAGCGCTTGTGTTCGACGTGGTGCTCGAACTCGTGGCCAAAATGTTTGAGGAAGCTTTGCACCGGCATCGCTGCCGCGTCGCCCAGCGCGCAGATGGTGTGGCCGCCAATTCGCCCCGCCACACTGTTGAGCAACTCCAGGTCTTCCGGCCTGCCCTGCCCGTGTTCAATGCGGTGGATGATGCGGTACATCCAGCCGGTGCCCTCGCGGCATGGCGTGCACTGGCCGCACGATTCCTCGTGGTAGAAATAGGACAAGCGCTCCAGCGCACGCACCATGCAGACGGTTTCGTCCATGACGATGACCGCGCCCGAGCCCAGCATCGAGCCCGCCTTGGCGATAGAGTCGAAGTCCATGGTGCAGTCCATCATGATGGTGGCCGGCAGTACCGGCGCCGACGAACCGCCGGGAATCACGGCCTTCAATTGATGGCCTGTGCGTACCCCGCCCGCCATTTCCAGCAGTTCGGAGAACGGCGTGCCGAGCGGCACCTCGAAGTTGCCCGGCTTGTTGACGTGGCCCGACACCGAGAACAGCTTGGAACCGCCGTTGTTGGGCTTGCCCAGCTCAAGAAAGGCCTGGCCTCCGTGCTGCATGATCCAGGGCACGCTCGCCAGCGTCTCGGTATTGTTGATGGTCGTGGGTTTGCCATACAGGCCGAAGCTCGCCGGAAACGGTGGCTTGAAGCGCGGCTGGCCCTTTTTGCCTTCGATGGATTCGAGCAGCGCGGTTTCCTCGCCGCAGATATAGGCACCATAACCGGCATGCGCATGCAGCTGGAAGCAGAAGTCGGTGCCGAACAGCTTGTCGCCCAGGTAGCCGGCGTCACGCGCCTCCTTCAGCGCGGCCTCGAATATCTGGTAGCAATCGAAAATCTCGCCGTGGATGTAGTTGTAGCCGACGCGCGCGCCCAGCACGTAGCCGGCGATCGCCATGCCCTCAATCAGCTGGTGCGGGTTGTAACGCAGGATGTCGCGGTCCTTGAAGGTGCCCGGTTCACCCTCGTCGCTGTTGCAGACGATGTACTTGTCGCCAGCGAACGCACGCGGCATGAAGCTCCACTTGAGGCCCGTGGGGAAGCCCGCGCCGCCGCGCCCGCGCAGCGCGCTGGTCTTGAGTTCGGCGATGATGTCGTCGCCGGACACCTGTTCGGTGATCACGCGGCGCAGCGCCTGATAGCCGCCGTTGGCGACGTAGGTCGCGAGCGAACCCGGGTTGTCGAGTGCCTGCGTCCAGCTGCAGACGTGTGGGCTGGGCGTCAGCAGGCTCATTTCAGTTCGTCCAGCAATTCGTCCACTTTCTCGGGGGTGAGATGCGTGTGCATGGCATGGTTGTTGTGCAGGCACATCGGCGCATCGCCGCAGGCGCCCATGCACTCGCCTTCCTTCAGCGTGTAGCGGCCGTCCTCGGTGGTTTCGCCGAAGCCGATGCCGAGCTTGTCCTTGAGGTGCGCGGCAATCTTGTTCGCCCCCATCAGTGCGCACGGCAGATTGGTGCACAGGGTGATCTTGTGCCGCCCCACCGGCTGGGTGTCGTACATGTTGTAAAAGGTGGCGACCTCATACGCGGCAATCGCGGGCATATCGAGATAGGCCGCAACGTATTCAACGGTCTCGGGCTTGAGCCAGCCTTTTTCCAGCTGCGCGATGCGCAGCGCGCCCATCACGGCGGACTGCTTTTGGTCGGCCGGGTATTTGGCGACTTCGGCGTCGATCAACGCGAGTGATTCTGCAGACAACATCAGCGGTCGATCTCCCCGAAAACAATATCCTGCGTGCCGATGATGGCGACGACGTCGGCAATCATATGGCCACGGCTCATTTCGTCGAGCGCCGACAGATGTGCATAGCCCGGGGCGCGGATTTTCAGACGATAGGGTTTGTTGGCGCCGTCCGACACCAGATAAATGCCGAACTCGCCTTTGGGGTGTTCCACCCCGACATAGGCTTCGCCCGCCGGCACATGCATCCCTTCCGTGAAGAGCTTGAAGTGGTGGATCAACTCTTCCATGTTCTGCTTCATGTCGATCCGCGACGGCGGTGCGACCTTGTGGTTCTCGACGATGACCGGGCCCGGATGCTTGCGCAGCCAGTCGACGCACTGCTTGATGATGCGGTTGGACTGCCGCATTTCCTCGATGCGTACCAGGTAGCGGTCGTAGCAATCGCCATTGGTGCCCACCGGAATATCGAAATCCATGCGGTCGTAGACTTCGTAGGGCTGCTTCTTGCGCAGGTCCCACTCGACGCCGGAGCCGCGCAACATCGGGCCGGTGAAGCCCAGCGCCTTGGCGCGCTCGGGCGACACCACGCCGATGCCGACGGTGCGCTGCTTCCAGATGCGGTTATCGGTCAGCAGCGTCTCGTATTCGTCGACATAGGTCGGGAAACGCTGGGTGAAATCCTCGATGAAGTCGAGCAGCGAACCCTGGCGGTTAGCGTTCATCGACTTCATGGTCGCTTCGTTGCGGGTGTGCTGCGCCGCATACTGCGGCATCGTGTCGGGCAGGTCGCGGTAGACGCCGCCGGGACGGTAGTAGGCCGCGTGCAGGCGCGCACCGGAGACCGCCTCGTAGCAGTCCATCAGGTCCTCGCGCTCGCGGAAGGCATACAGGAAAACCGTCATCGCGCCGACGTCGAGCGCATGCGCACCCAACCACAACAGGTGGTTGAGCACACGAGTGATCTCATCGAACATCACACGGATGTATTGCGCGCGCTCGGGGACGTCGATCTGCAGCAGCTTCTCGATCGCCATCACGTAAGCGTGCTCGTTGACCATCATCGACACGTAGTCGAGGCGGTCCATGTAGGGCACCGACTGCAGGTAGGTCTTATGCTCGGCCAGCTTCTCGGTGGCGCGATGCAACAGGCCGATGTGCGGGTCGGCGCGCTGGATCACCTCGCCGTCGAGCTCCAGCACCAGGCGCAGCACGCCGTGTGCGGCTGGATGCTGCGGGCCGAAGTTCATCGTGTAGTTCCGGATTTCAGCCATTAGTGCGCATCCCCGTAGCTTTCATCGCGCACGATGCGTGGCACGATTTCGCGCGGCTCGATCGACACAGGCTGATAGATCACCCGCTGCTGGCTTGGGTCATAGCGCATCTCGACGTTGCCGGACAAGGGGAAATCCTTGCGAAACGGATGGCCGATGAAACCGTAATCGGTAAGAATTCGACGCAGGTCGGGGTGCCCCTCAAACACAATGCCATAGAGATCAAAGGCTTCGCGCTCATACCAGTTGGCGGACGGCCACAGGTCGACCATCGAGGCCACCACCGGCAGATCGTCGTCGGGGCAAAACACACGCACCCGCACGCGCTGGTTGCTCGACACCGACAGCAGGTGCACCACCACGGCAAAGCGGGCGCCGTTCCACGACCCCTCGCCGCCGCTATCCGCACCGTATCCCGAGTAATCCATGCCGCACAGGTCGATCAGCTGGTCGAAGCGGCAATCGGGATGGTCGCGCAGCGCGAGCATCGCCGCCGCGTAATGCTGCGGCCGGAGGACCAGCGTCAGCTCATCCAGGCGGACAAACGACTGCTCCAACGCATCGCCAAGCACCGTTTCAAGAGACAAAGAGAGGGCTTCCACAGTCTGGGGCATGAGCAATCAGCGGGCGATGGTATTGGTGCGGCGGATCTTGTTCTGCAACTGAATGATGCCGAACAACAGCGCCTCCGCCGTCGGAGGGCAGCCGGGGACATAGATATCGACCGGCACGATGCGGTCGCAGCCGCGCACCACCGAATATGAATAATGGTAATAGCCGCCGCCGTTGGCGCAGGAACCCATGGAAATCACCCAGCGCGGCTCGGCCATTTGGTCGTAGACCTTGCGCAGCGCGGGTGCCATCTTGTTGCACAACGTGCCCGCCACGATCATCACGTCAGACTGCCGGGGACTCCCACGAAACACGATGCCGAAGCGGTCGAGATCGTAGCGCGAGGCGCCGGCCTGCATCATTTCCACCGCGCAGCACGCCAGACCAAAGGTCATCGGCCACATCGAGCCGGTGCGCATGTAGTTGATCAGTTGGTCGGCCTTGGTGGTGACGAAGCCCTGTTCGAGAACACCTTCGATGCTCATGACCGCATCCTCCCTGCAAGCATGACCAACGCACCAGGGTTCAACATCCTTACTCCCACTCCAGCGCCCCCTTCATCCATTCGTAGATGAAGCCAACCACCAGGATGCCAAGGAACACCATCATGGCCAGAAAACCTGCCAAGCCGATCTCCTCGAGCACAATGGCCCAAGGAAAGAGAAAAGCGATTTCCAGGTCGAACAGAATGAAAAGAATGGCTACCAGGTAGTAGCGCACATCGAACCTCATGCGCGCATCCTCGAATGCTTCGAAGCCGCATTCGTAAGGGGAGAGTTTTTCGCTATCGGGGCGGCTCGGCGCCAGCAGGCCCCCTGCAATGATGGGGACAATGCCAAAGGCCAGCCCGACCAGAACGAACAACAGAATGGGGAGGTAGTTCTCGAGCACCGGGATCCTCCGTTATGCCTGTTTCAGGCTATTGAGTAATTATGATCCATAGTCTATTAGCGGAGCGACTTGACTGTCAAGCCGAAAAATTGGTACTTTTGTCTTTGTAATCAGATGATTATTCATGGCGAACGCTAAGCGAACGCTAATGAACGAATCAGGAAATTTTTGATGGTGCCGACGGCGAGACTCGAACTCGCACGACCTAGGTCACTACCCCCTCAAGATAGCGTGTCTACCAATTCCACCACGTCGGCCAAAGGGCTTTCGCCCCAATGTGTGCTGCTGGTTTACTGCGGAATGTCACCCGCTTTCGAGCCGTTACCCTGGCCTGGAATTTGTGCGGGCGCGGCGGGCTGCGTCGCTGTCGCCGGTACCGATGTGCGATCCAGCACACTGGCGGCCGGCTTATGCTGCTGAAGCCCAAAATAGGCCAACCCAAGGCTGGTCAGGAAGAACAAGGTCGCCGCGATGGCGGTGCTGCGGCTCAGGAAATTGGCCGAACCAGTCGAGCCGAACAGGCTGCCGGACGAGCCGCCGCCAAACGCCGCCCCCATGTCTGCTCCCTTCCCATGCTGCAGCAGCACCAGCGCGATGACAGCGATGGCAACGATTACGTGAACGACCCAGAACAAGGTTTCCATATTTTGTTTGACTCTTACTTGGCTGCTGCCCGACAAATCGCGATGAACTCGTCAGCGACCAAAGAAGCACCGCCAATCAATCCGCCATCGATATCCGACTGAGCCATCAATTCTGCCGCATTCGCAGCTTTTACGCTACCCCCATACTGGATCACCAACTGATCCGCCACGCCCGCATCGAGTGCCGCGATCTTGCCGCGGATGAAGGCGTGGACTGCCTGAGCCTGCTCCGGTGATGCAGTTTTTCCAGTGCCGATCGCCCACACCGGCTCATACGCCACCACCGCCTTGGCCAGCGACAGCACGCCGGCGGCGTTGATCACGGCATCGAGCTGGCGCGCGACAACCGACTCTGTCACGCCCGATTCGCGTTCGGTCAGCGATTCGCCGACGCACAGAATAGGCGTCAAACCCGCCGCCCGCGCAGCCATATATTTCTTCGCCACCAGTTCGTCGGATTCGCCGTACAGGCTCCGCCGCTCGGAATGCCCGACGATCACATAGGTGCAGCCGAAATCGAGCAGCATGGAGGCTGACACTTCGCCGGTGAACGCCCCTTTGGCCTGCTCGGATACGTTTTGCGCACCCCAGGCAATCGATGAACCGGCGAGCTCGGCCTGCGCCTGCGCCAGATAAGGAAAAGGCACGCATACCACCGCCTCGATACCGGCCAGAGCGGGTTTGAGTGCGGCCAGCAACGCGGCGTTTTCCGCCAGGCTGCCGTGCATTTTCCAGTTACCGGCTATGAGCTTTTTGCGCATGGGAGTCCGCCAAACAAAAGTGCGCGATGGTAAGCGCAACGTGCCCGCCGGTCAACCGACGGGCGCGTTGCGCTTACCATCGAAAAATCAGCCGAATCGGCCGGTGATGTAGTCTTCGGTCTGCTTCTTGACCGGCTGCATGAAGATCGTGCCGGTTTCGTTGAATTCGATGAGTTCGCCCAGGTACATGAACGCCGTGAAGTCTGAAATCCGCGCGGCCTGCTGCATGTTGTGGGTAACGATGGCGATGGTGTATTCGCTTTTCAGCTCGTTGATGAGTTCTTCGATCTTGGCGGTGGAAATCGGGTCCAGCGCCGAGGTCGGTTCGTCCAGCAGCACGATTTCAGGCTTGACCGCGACCGCGCGCGCGATGCACAGCCGCTGTTGCTGGCCGCCGGAAAGCGACAGGCCGTTCTGCTGCAACTTGTCCTTCACCTCGCCCCACAGCGCGGCCTTGTTGAGCGCCCATTCCACGCGGTCGTCCATTGCGCTTTTCGGCATACGTTCGTACAGCCGCACCCCGAAGGCAATGTTTTCGTAGATCGTCATCGGAAACGGGGTCGGCTTCTGGAACACCATGCCGATCTTGGCACGCACCAGGTTCACGTCCTGGCTCTTTTCGAGCAGGTTCCTGCCATGGAACATTATCTGACCTTCGGCGCGCTGTCCCGGATACAGGTCATACATGCGATTGAAGGTGCGCAGCAGCGTGGACTTGCCACAACCGGACGGCCCGATGAAGGCCGTCACCTTCTTGTTGGCGACATCCATGTTGACATTGACGAGAGCTTTGTCATCGCCGTAGTAGAAATCGAGATTGCGGATCTGCAGGGCAGCATTTTCGCCGGTGGGCATAGCTTGATCGGGCATCGTGAAGCTCCGGAGAAATTAACGTTTAAACTTTGTTGCGGAAAATGACGCGGACACCGATGTCGACCGCCAGCACCAGGATGGCAATTAGCAATGCGCCGCCCCAGGCCAGGTTGACCCAGTTGTCATACGGGCTCAGCGCAAACTGGAAAATCACCACCGGCAGGTTGCCCATCGGTTCCGCCATGTTGGTGCTGAAGAACTGGTTGTTCAGCGCGGTGAACAGGAGCGGCGCGGTCTCGCCGGTGATGCGCGCCATCGCCAGCAGCACGCCGGTCACCACGCCCGATTTGACCGCGCGCAACGTCACCTTGAGCGATACCTGCCAGCGCGGCGCGCCCACAGCGAAGGCCGCTTCGCGCAGGCTGGTTGGCACCAGCTTCAACATGTTTTCGGTGGTGCGGACCACCACCGGGATGGCGATCAGCGCCAACGCCAGCGACCCCGCCCAGCCTGAAAATCCGCCGGTGGTCGCTACGAACAAGGCATACACGAACAGGCCGATGACGATGGAGGGAGCCGACAGCATGATGTCGGTCATGAAGCGGGTGAACGACGCAAACCGGGAAATGCGCCCGTACTCGGCCAGATAGATCCCGGCCAGAATGCCGATCGGCGTCGAGATCAGCATGGAAAATAGCAGGATGAGGCCGCTGCCGACGATGGCGTTGCGCAGGCCGCCGCCTTCGGACCCCGGTGCCGGCGTGTCCTGGGTGAACAAATCCCAGCTCAGCGCAGCAAAGCCCCTGGAAAACAGCGTCCACAAAATCCACATCAACCCGATCAGCCCCAGGCTCATCGCGACCATCGACAGAGCGATGCCGATGCGGTTGATCCAGAGGCGGCGGGTGTACAGACTCATCATGATTTACAGGCCCTCGGATCCCATGCTGCGGCTGATCAACCAGCGCGAAATCGCCAACACGATAAAGGTGAGGATGAACAGCACCAGCCCCAGCGCAAACAGCGAAGCGATGTGCAGACCGGGATCGGCCTCGCCGAATTCGTTGGCCAGCGTGGAGGCAATCGAGGTGCCCGGTGCAAACAGGCTGCCGTTGATGCGGTTGGCGTTGCCGATCACGAAGGTCACCGCCATGGTTTCGCCCAGCGCCCGTCCCAGCCCCAGCATGATGCCGCCGATGACGCCGACGCGGGTGTAGGGCAGAACGATGTTGCGCACGACTTCCCAGGTGGTGCAGCCGACAGCGTAGGCCGATTCCCTCAGTACGTCCGGCACCGTCTCGAACACGTCGCGCATGACAGAGGCGATAAAGGGAATCACCATCAGCGATAGCACGATGCTGGCAGTAAGAATGCCGACCCCGATGGGCGGGCCGGAGAACCAGCCACCGATCACAGGCACATCGCCCAGCAACGCCTGCAGGGGGGGCTGGATATAGTCGGCAAACAAGGGGGCGAAAACGAACAGACCCCAGATGCCGTAAACAATCGAGGGGATGCCTGCCAGCAATTCAATTGCGGTCCCCAGGGGACGGCGCAACCACACCGGGCAGGTTTCGGTCAGGAACAGGGCGATGCCGAAGCTGATCGGCACCGCAATCAGCAGCGCCAGCACGGACGTCACCACGGTGCCGTAAATGGCAGCCAGCGCGCCGTACTCGTCATCGGGCACGCTCCAGATATTGGTCCACAGGAAGGACGGGCCGAACGCCTTGATACTGGGCCAGGCTTCGTAAGTGAGCGACACCAGAATCCCCACCAGCGCCGCCAGGACGACAAAGGCGAACAGCTGGGTGGTGTGGTGAAAAAATTTGTCCTGCAAGCGGAATGTCCTGACCTGCCTTGCATGCAGGTCCATTCCGGAGGTTACGCTGGGCTCACTCACGGTGGGGTGCCTATTGTTTCAATTGTTATCTGCGGGAGCACCCGCCGGAAGGGGCAGATGCTTTCGTAGAAGGCCGAAGGCGGCACAGCCGCCCTCGGCATTATTCAAGCTGGCTCGACAAACGCTTACTTGATCTTCATCATCTCGGCCTCAACCATCTTCACGACGTTGGGCGGTAGCGCCACGAAGCCAAGGTCGGCAGCCATGCCCTGACCGTTTCAATGACCAGGTATAGAAGTCAACGACGCCCTTCTGCTTGGCGGCATCCGAGCTTTTTTCATACGCCAGCATGTAGGTGGCGCTGGTGATCGGCCAGGCGTTCTTGTGCGACTGGTCCAGCAGGTCCGGCGCCATGCCCTTGACCTTGAAGTCGGCACCGGCGGCCGCATCGGCGACCGAA
>JBAQND010000019.1:0-10561 GCA_049303455.1 Thiobacillus sp. | reverse complement strand
ATAACGGGGAGGCCCCAAGCCTGCACCGGTTTGGCCGCGCGCGTCAATGCGCGGGCGTCGGCGGTCCGTCATGAAAGTGCCGGGGGCATTGCCGGGGTCCATCAGCGGGCGCAATGACAGGCCCGTGGAGGCATCGGGAATGCTTGGCGAATGGCCGCAATGCGGAATGGAATTTCAGGTTGAGGAGTCCGACCGTCTCTTCCTCGGCTTCTGAACGGTAAATCAGGCGTGTGACACTATGCGTTCGTGGACGCTAATGCAAAAATGAGTGCAGACATTTTCCAGAATGAGCCATGGTTACCATAATAAGGGGCCAATTCTGGTTCAGACAGGGATAGGAAAATGAACAACACCGAGCCGCTTGAGGAATCAGAATCCAAGAAGCCGCTTCTGACCATAACCGCCGCATTGGGCGCGAAGCTCAATCTGGCTGATTTTCAGAATGCTGTCCCGATACTGCGGGAGTTGAGCATCATCAACGATACGTCCGAGAACTTGGCTGAACTCGATCTCCGTATTGAATCAAGCCCCGCCTTCCTGAAAACCAGGCATTGGCATATCGATTCCGTCAATGCCGGCCAAAACTGTCATATCCCCGATCTCGATGTGCAACTCGATGGCAGTTTGCTGTCACGGCTGACGGAGGCTGAAACCGCAACGGTTTCCCTGGTGTTGCGGCAGCGTGGCGAAGCCGGCGGTGAGTTGGCCCGGTACGAACAAACCGTGGAGCTCCTGCCGCGTAATCAATGGGGCGGCTTATCTCACCTTCCTGACATGGTCGCCGCTTTCGTGCAGCCCAATGAGCCCGCTGTCGAGCGGGTACTAAAGCAGACGGCCGAGGTTCTGCGCAAGCATGGCAAGAACCCGGCACTGGATGGCTACAGGGGTGGTTCGAAGCGTGCCTGGGAATTGACTTCCGGACTCTGGAGCGCGGTAGTGGCGATGGGCCTGGACTATGCGCTGCCGCCGGCCAGCTTCGAGCATGCCGGACAAAAGGTGCGCGGGCCAGGGCAAATTGCCGAGTCTGGCCTGGCGACCTGCCTCGATCTTGCGCTGCTCTTTTGCTCGGCGATCGAACAGGCAGGGTTGAATCCGCTGCTGGTCTTCACCAAGGGCCATGCGTTTGCTGGCGTGTGGCTCAAGAACGAAGAATTCTCCACCTCGGTGGTGGATGACATCACCGCCTTGCGCAAGCGGATCAAGCTCAAGGAACTGGTGCTCTTCGAAACCACCGTGGCCACGCACCGGCCGGTGCCAAGCTTCTCCTACGCAGTACAACTCGGCGCACAGCAGATTGCCGAGGAGAACGAAGAGGCTTTCGAGCTGGCCGTGGACATACGCCGGGCGCGCTTGCAGCGGATCAAGCCCTTGGCCAGCGCGGAAGCGCCTTCGACGTCTCAAACTGCAGGTCCCACTCCAGTCATCGAGCCGGTATTCGACGAAGCGCCCGATCTGCCCGAGGACGATGCCGTAGCCGAGCAGGATCCCGCTACGTTGAATCCCAAAGACCGGCTGGCACGTTGGCAGCGCAAATTGCTGGACCTCTCCCTGCGCAACAACCTCTTGAGCTTTCGCGGAGGGAAGAAGGCGATCAAACTGGAGGCGCCAGACCCGGGCGCTCTGGAAGATATGCTGTCCGAGGGGAAGACGGTGCGCCTGCTCGCCCGCCCCGAGTTGATGGACGGTGCTGATCCCCGGAATCAGGCGATCCATGAAAATCGCGAGCGCGAGAACGTGCGGAGGGAACATGCGCGCGAGGCTTTGCAGCGTCGTGAGGTGTTCGTGGACTTGCCTCAGGACGAGCTGGATGCGCGGTTCGTGGAACTGTATCGCGCAGCCCGTGCCACCTTGCAGGAAGGCGGGGCGAACACCCTGTTTCTGGCCCTTGGCTTTCTTTCCTGGACGCGCGATGACAAGTCCGGGAAACGGTATCGTGCGCCGCTGATCCTGGTACCGGTGAACCTGACCCGCCAGAGCGTGCGTTCTGGCTTCACCCTGACCCTCCATGACGACGAACCCCGCTTCAATCCCACGCTGATCGAGATGCTGCGCCAGGATTTCAAGCTGAATCTGGGCGTGGCCGATGGAGAGCTCCCCAAGGACGATGCCGGGCTGGACGTAGCCGGCATCTGGAAGCGGGTCTCCCACGCCATCAAGGACATTGAGGGCTGGGAGGTCACGGAAGATGTCGTACTGGCCATGTTCTCCTTCGCCAAATACCTGATGTGGAAGGATTTGACCGAGCGCACCGAGCAACTGCGCGAGAACCCGGTGGTTCGTCACCTGATCGACACGCCGCGCGAAAGCTATCCGTCCGAACTTTCATTTCCGAACCTGAGGCGGCTCGATAGTGAACTGCCGCCCGAGCGGACCTTCTGCCCCCTGCCTGCGGACTCCTCCCAACTCTCGGCGGTCATGGCCGCTGCACGCGGCAAGGATTTCGTCCTTGTCGGGCCGCCCGGCACGGGCAAGAGCCAGACAATTTCCAACCTCATCGCACAATGCCTTGCCGAAGACAAACGAGTGTTGTTCGTTTCGGAAAAGATTGCGGCACTGGATGTCGTTTACCGCCGGCTTCGCGAAGTCGGCCTGGGCGAGTTCTGCCTTGAGCTTCACTCCAGCAAGGCCAGGAAGCTCGACGTGCTCGCCCAGCTGGAGAAGTCCTGGGAGGCGAGCGGGGCGGTCGATCCGGAGGCTTGGCGCATGGAGGCGAAGCGTTTACGAATTCTGCGTGACCAACTCAACGGCTACGTCGAACGCCTGCACCAACGCCATGGCAACGGCATGACCATCTTCGAAGCCATCGGGCGTGTCGTCGATGGCGAGGATGTGCCGGCCTTGGGGCTGTCCTGGAGCGGGCCGAATATCCATGATGCCGCCGCCATGGAAGCGCTGCGCGAAGTGGTCGACCGGCTGGAGGTCAACGCCCAGGCCGTGGGGCGGGACGCGCTACAGGCGCATCCGCTCGCCGCCGTTGGCCACGACGACTGGTCCCCAAGCTGGCAGCAGGCCCTGATCGACGCTGCGAGAAAAGCGATTCCTGTCGTACAAGGCGTGGCGCAGGCCAGCGATCGCTTCTCCGAGGCTGTCGGATTCCCGGGGCTGTCGCTCAACCGGCGCACCCGTGGTGCGTTGGCTGTTCTGGGTAAAACCTTACCCCAGACCGCCGGGCGGGATTGGCGATTCGTATTGCGGCCCGACGCAAAAACCCTGGCTGACCGATTGCAAGAAGCGCTGGCCCTATTGGCCGAGCATCAGGGGCATAGCGCGGCGCTTTCGCCACCCTGGCCTGATTCGGTACTTGCAGCCTGCAAGCGGGGCCTGCAGTTGCTGGCGAGCCGGCAGGAAACGCTTGGCCAATTGGGACAACCCTGGGCCACGGCGATGGTGCAGGAACTCGAAAAGGGATTGGCGCTTCTGGAAAGCATCGGCCGAAAGACGAAACGACTTTCCGTGCGCTACAGCGATCAGGTCGAACAACTGAACGTGAACCAGCTCCAGCGTGACTGGGCCAAGGCCGAGCAGGCCATCTGGCCGCTCTCCTGGTTGGCGAAACACAAGATCCGTAAAGAACTCGACGCTGTGGTGACCGGTGAAGGCGAGCCGGATGTCGCCGGGGATCTGCGCGCCTGGGTCGAAATCCGCGCCTTGCGTTCGCAAATTATGGCGCTGGAACCGGGCACCGACACGGAGGGCCTCTGGGCCGGCCTGAAGACCAAGCCTGATCTGGTTCGTTGCGCCCTGCGTTTCCAGTTGGCGCTCGGCGCTGCGAAAAACGAACAGCCGTGGGAAGACACCGGCTTCGAACCGATTGCCGACAGGCGTTGTGGCGAGCGCCTCGCCACGGAATTGGCGAGACTCCGGACGCTGCGCGCGCTGGACAGCCAGTTGGCGGAGTTGGAATGCCTCGGCGCAGCTACCGAATCGCTATGGGCTGGCCGGGCGACGCGATCCGAGGCACTGGCTGCGGCATTGCGTTTCCAGGAGACCAAGCAAACCCTACGAGAGTCCAGCGCGCTGACCGGCGAACACGACACCGTGGCAGCGGGGGATTGCGGCAACACTCTGGCTGCGGATTACCAGCGCTTGCGTCAGCGGACCGCGGTCGAGCAGCGGCTCGTTGCCTACGCCGACCTGTCGGACATCACGGCGGGACTGTGGAATGGCTTGAAGACCCGCGCCATGGAAGTGGACCAGGCATTGAAATTTCAGTCCGCCATGGCCGCCGCGGTTTCGAACCTCGCCAGCACACCGGAAGAAATCGGGACCATCAAGGCTGCGCTGGATCGGCTCATCGGTGCTGGCAACGCGCTACTGGAACCCGGCGGCCCCATTGCGGCGACCGGCGAAGCCTATCTACAGGCCTGGGGCGGCCTGCAACCGGCCATCGACCGCCTGGCCTCGGCGGGCGAGTTTACGGATGTAGCCAAGACCGAGTTTGGTGAGCCGCCCCTCGACGAACTCATGCAGCGCTGCGACGCGATCATCCGTGCCGAAAGCCGGCTGCACGCTTGGTGTGCCTGGCGCAAGGTCAGCGGCCAGGCCATGGTGCTGGGTTTGGGTGCATTGGTTTCCGGCATTGAGAACGGAACGGTAGTCGAAGGCAAAGTGCGCCGCGCGTTTGAAACCGATTACAGCCGCTGGTGGCTTAATGCCGTGGTGGATGTGGAACCCGTCATCCGCACCTTCGTATCGGCCGAGCACGAAAAGCGCATCGCTGACTTCCGGGCGCTGGACGAGCGCTTCACCGCGCTGACCCGCGATTGGATCCGGGCGCGACTCTGTGCCGACATGCCGAGTCAGGACGATGTCACCCGCAACTCCGAGTGGGGCATCCTGCGCCACGAGATGAATAAAAAGAAGCGCCACATGCCGTTGCGCGAACTGATGACCAATATTCCAGGTGCGTTGTCCAAGCTGACGCCCTGTCTGCTCATGAGTCCCTTGTCGATCGCACAGTATCTGGCCGCCGACAGCACGAGTTTCGATGTGGTGGTCTTCGACGAAGCGTCCCAGATACCGGTTTGGGACGCCGTCGGCGCCATCGCGCGCGGCAAACAGGTCGTCATGGTGGGCGACCCCAAGCAACTGCCTCCCACCAACTTCTTCGACCGGGCCGAATCCGACCTGGACGACGAAGATGTCGAAAGCGACCTGGAAAGTATTCTCGACGAATGCCTGGGCGCCAGCCTGCCCACCATGAATCTGACCTGGCACTACCGCAGCCGCAATGAAAGCCTGATCGCCTTTTCCAACCATCGTTATTACGGCGGCTCGCTGGTGACTTTTCCCTCCCCCGTCACCGAAGACCGGGCAGTCAGCTTCCACCCCGTCAATGGCGTCTACGAAAAAGGCGGCGCGCGCATCAACAAAGCCGAAGCCCGTGCACTGGTCGCCGACCTGGTCGGTCGCCTCAAGTCGCCGGGCTTTCGCGAGTCGAAACTGACCATCGGCGTCGTCACCTTCAACACCGAACAACAGGGGCTCATCGAAGACTTATTGGACGAAGAACGGCGCAAGGATCCGGCCATCGAACCCTGGTTCTCAGATATCGAACTGGAGCCCGTGTTCGTTAAGAACCTGGAAAGTGTTCAGGGCGACGAGCGCGACATCATGTACTTCTCCATCACCTATGGCCCGGATTTGCACGGAGCGGTATCGATGAATTTCGGCCCGATGAACCGCACCGGCGGAGAACGCCGCCTGAACGTCGCGATCACCCGCGCCCGCCACGAACTGCGCGTGTTTTCCAGCCTTAAGGCCGAGCAGTTCGACCTGGCGCGCACCCAGGCCATGGGGGTGCGCGACCTCAAGCTTTTCCTCGAATTCGCCGAACGCGGCACGCGCGCCCTGATTGAGGCCCATACCGGCAGCCGGGGCGGTTTCGAAAGCCCCTTCGAAGAGGCGGTAGCCGCTACCCTCGCCAGAAAAGGCTGGCAACTGCACACCCAGATCGGCGCCTCGGCCTTCCGCATCGACTTGGCCGTCGTCCACCCGGACGCCCAGGGCGTGTATCTGTGTGGCATCGAATGCGACGGCGCCACCTACCACCGCTCGGCCACGGCTCGCGACCGCGACAAACTTCGGGAACAGGTACTGCGCGGCCTGGGCTGGGACATCCTGCGGGTCTGGTCGACAGACTGGTGGATCGACGCCGCCGGCACCCTGGAAAAACTCGATGCTAAGCTGTGGGGCTTGCTGGAAACCAGCCGGGTGAAACGTGCCGAGGCGGCCGAGCAGGAAACCGCCCGTCTGGCGGCAGAAGAAGCCATCGCCAAGGCCATGGCCGATGAGGCCGCGACGCAACAACTTAACGAAGACAGCAGCGACCACGCCGCCAATTCATCGCCAGTCGGACTGCAGTCCGGCGAGGTCCAGCCCCAGGAAACCACCGAGGTCTACGCCAGGAATATACCCGACGCCTCAGCCATGTTGGCTGGGGTCTTCATCGAAGCCGATCCCCTGTCCGTAGTGGATGGCGTGAACGCCGATGCCTTTTTCGATGCGGCCTACGACCCAACCCTTGCCCGCATGATCGCCCATGTGGTCGAGATCGAAGGCCCGGTACTGGATGGGGTTCTCGCTCGCCGCATCGCCAGAGCGCACGGCTGGCAACGCACCGGATCGCGAATCAGGGAGAGAGTCGAAGCGCTGGCCGCCAGGCAATTCAAAACGACCCAGGAGGATGTCGGGGCGTTCTACTGGCCGGCGGGGCAAAACCAGGATGGGCCTATCGTGTTTCGGCGAGCGGCAGAGGATGCGGCCAGGGCGGTGGATGAAATCTGCATGGCGGAGTTGATCGAGTTGGCACGCCGGGTGATTGCGAGCGGCAATTATGGCGAGGTAGCTATTGTTGCCGTGGCACGCGAATTAGGTTTGCACAGCTTGCGTGCTTCCAGTCGGGTACGAATCGAAAGAGCGATGCAGCAGGCTTGATCAATGTAAGGGGGGCGGTGAAATGACAACGGCAATGCGAGAAACGGCCTTGCGCTGGTTGCGCTCAGCTATCGGTAGTTCCTCGGTAGATTTTCGAGATGGCCAATGGGAGGCCATCGATCAGTTGGTCAACCGGCGTGGGCGAATCCTCTGCGTACAGCGAACCGGCTGGGGCAAGAGCATGGTGTATTTCGTCGCGGCCAAACTTATGCGGGAACTGGGGGTTGGGCCAACGCTGATCATCTCGCCTTTGCTCGCCTTGATGCGAAATCAGGTCGATGCGGCGAATCGGTTGAACTTACAGGCTGAAACCGTCAATTCCACCAATACCGAAGACTGGGAAAATATCCGTCGGCGGTTGCACGACGACCAGATCGATCTGCTTCTGATCTCACCGGAACGTTTAGCGAACGATGAGTTCGTTGAAAATACCTTGCTGCCTATCGCCGAGCGCATTGGACTGCTGGTGATAGACGAAGCGCACTGCATCTCGGATTGGGGCCATGATTTCCGGCCCGATTACCGACGTATCGGTCAGATACTTCGCCATTTGCCGGGGAACATCGCGGTGCTGGCCACAACGGCTACCGCCAATCGTCGAGTAGAGGAAGATGTTCAGCGGCAGTTGGGGGGCTCTGCTCTGATCCAACGTGGTCCGCTGATCCGGGAAAGTTTGTCGTTGCAGACGCTGCGCTTCGGCAATCCGGCGGAGCGTCTGGCCTGGCTTGCGGATCACATTATGGCGATGCCTGGGAGCGGGATCATTTATACGCTCACGACCCGTGACGCGGATCGGGTCGCGCAATGGTTGCGTGAAAATGGGGTCGCCGCAGAATCCTACCACGGCGGTAAGACGAACGATGAACGCCAAACGTTGGAGTCCGCGCTTTTGACAAACGGTATCAAATGCCTCGTCGCGACGACCGCCCTTGGCATGGGGTACGACAAGCCGGACCTCGGATTTGTCATCCATTTCCAAACGCCCGGTTCGGTAGTGTTCTATTACCAGCAGGTGGGGCGCGCCGGACGGGGCGTCGCCCACGCCTATGGCGTTCTGCTCTCGGGGGACGAGGAAGAGGACATCAATGCCTATTTTCGCAATACGGCTTTTCCGCCGGAATGGCAGATCAAGCGGATACTAGACGCCCTCGAAGCGTGCGAGTCGGAAGGCGGAATGTCCGTCAGGGAGATCGAACACGCGGTCAATTTGCGCCCAACTCAGATCGAGAAGGTGCTGAAATTGCTGGTGGTGGAAAATGCCAGTCCGGTGGTACGCATCAATGGTAAATGGAACCGCACGGCTCAACCTTTCCTGCTGGACACTGCGCGTATCGAGCATTTGACCCATCAACGCGAGCTTGAATGTAAGCGTCCAGCCGCCCCACCCCACCAGAAGCAGGATTTACGGTAACGCCACCTTCAGCGGCAGCAATTCATCAATCCGGCTATTGGGCCAAACTGGCAATTTCTCCAGGGTATCCTTCAGCCAGGCATGAGGATCCAGGCCGTTGAGCCTGGCGGTTCCCAGCAGGCTCTGAATCGCCGCCGCCCGTTTTCCTGCGCGCTCCGAGCCGGCAAACAGCCAGTTCTTCTTCCCGATCGCGATGGGACGAATCGCGTTCTCCACAGGATTGTTATCGATCGGCATCACGCCGCTGGCGGCGTAGCGCATCAGCGCTGGCCAGCGCTTGATGCTGTAATCGAGAGCTTTGGCCGTGGCGCCGCCATCGGCCACGCCGATCCGGGTCTGCATCAGCCACGTCCGCAAGGCATCCAGTTTGGGGCACGCATCGGTCTGCCGCAGCTGCAAGCGGCTCGCCGCATCCATTCCCCGGGCTTGCCGTTCCACCTCGTATAGCTCTCCGATCCGGCGCAGCGCCTCGGCGGCGACCAGGCTTTGGTTGGCCGCATAAAGATCGAAGAACTTGCGGCGCGCATGCGCCAGACAGCCCAGTTCCGTGATGCCATGCGTAAACAGCGCCTTGTAACCAGCGTAGTCGTCCACCATCAGATGGCCTTGCCAGCCCTCCAGATAGTTGCGGACATGCGCGCCATGCCGACCCGGCTGATAGTCAAATACGAGGATGGGCGGCCCGGGTTCCAGATCGCTGCTGCGGTACGCCCAGAGATAAGCCTTTTTGGTCTTGCCGTTACCCGGATCAAGCTGTGGAACCGGGGTTTCATCGGCATGCAGCACGCTGCGTTCCCGCAGCAGGTCCGACAGGCGATCGACCAAAGGCTGCAATGCCACGCCGGTGCGGCCGACCCAGTCGGCCAGCGTGGAACGCGCCAGCGGCACCTGGGCACGGGCGGCAATCTGCTCCAGCCGGTACAGCGGCAAGTGATCCATGAATTTGCCGACCATCACCCAGGTGAGCAATCCCGGTGCGGCCATGCCGCCGTCGATGACGGCGGGCGGAATCGCTGCCGCAGTGATGGTTTCGCAGGCACGGCAGGCGTACTGCGGACGGATGTGGCGATGCACGAAGAATTTGGCGGGTTCGACATCGAGCTGTTCGCTGATGTCTTCGCCAATCCTGACCATATCCTGGCCGCACTGGCCACAGGTGCAGGACTCCGGTTCATGGCGATGCTCGATGCGCGGCAGGTGCTCGGGGAGCGGCTGACGACCAGCGCGTTCGCGTTTGGTCGGCTTGGGCGCCGAACCCGATTGTTCGACTTCGGCTTCCAGCGCGCTGGTGTCGGTGGTCCAGCTCTCCTCGAACAGCTCGCGCTGTTCGGCGGTGAATTGTTCACTCTTGTTGGCGAAGCGAATGCGCTTGTAATAGGCAAGTTCGAAGGCTAGGGCCTGGATTTTAAGGTCGGCCTGACGGATTCTGAGCGCGTCGTTTTGGGTTTTTTCAAGCAGCTTTCCCACCCATTCCGCCAAGGCGGGTTCGGGCTTGAATTGCTCAAGTTCGGCGGCTAAATCCATGCCCGGATTTTACCGGTTACAGGCTCTACAAGCCAGTAGAATCAAGGGATTCAGGCTGTTTTGCGCGTAAAATAATGCACTCAGACTTGCCAGTTCGACGGTGCGCTAGCCGAGAGTCGTTGCCAGTCGATTCCAGTCGTTAGCCAGTCCCATTCCGCGGGTGTGAGGGCGAAGGTGGTGGCATCCGATGTCGGCCAGGTAAAGTGGCCGCGATGCAGGCGACGCTGACACAGCCAGACACCTGTGCCGTCCCAGATCAGAAGCTTGAGGCGATTCTGGCGCCGGTTGCGGAAGGCGTAGGCCGTGCCGTCGCAGGGGCTGCGGCCAAGGGTGTTCTGGATCCGCTGCGAGAGGCCGTCGATGCCGGCACGCATGTCGATGGGTTCGACCACCAGCCAGACTCGGGTCGGCGCCGGCATCATGGCAGGTGCCGTAACAGATCGACCAGCCACGGGGCGCCGCCCGCTGGCAGTTCGATTCTCCAGCCACCGGGGCTGTGGAGGCGTACGACGCTCCCCGTTACCGGTGCGCCAACGCTGACCGGAACCAGCGTGAGGGATGACTGTGCCGATGCAGCGGCTTCCCGCTCCTTGCGCCGCCAGCGATAAAACGCTTTCTCGCCCAAGCCTTGGGCCGCACAGTATTCCCTCTGCGTCAGATCGCTCCGACGCCAGGCTTCAAGATGCGCTC
>JBAQND010000018.1:0-3573 GCA_049303455.1 Thiobacillus sp. | reverse complement strand
CGTGAATCAGAAATAGCGGGACAAATAAAACGGATGGATTTTTTCGCGGGGCAAGGCGCGAGGAGGCGACATGGCGGGCTCTATGGCAACGACGAGCAACGCCGCCATGCGGAAAAAGACGCCGTTTCATGTTTCGATATTTAAGATTCACTAAGATTCACGACACCAGTCCGCGTTACACGTTTTCCGGCCTGCCGACGACCCTTGGCAACGTTGACATTCAGCTGACCGGAATCGCGCCCTTGTCGACCCTGGTCACCGCGCCTGGCGCTTTGGCCGTCGCCCCCATCCTGGACGTCAATGCGCCGATTGGCTCCGATCTTCGGATCATTCAGGACGCAATTGCCGTCCTTCCCACCACGGGCGCCATCGATAATGCGCTGGCGCAACTTGCCCCGGCAACACCAACCTGGCAGCGCCCTGGGTGGCTGCGCAGACCACGCGGCTGTTTGAAGACCTGTGGATGGCGCAGATGGACCAGATGGACCAGATCCAAACGGCTTGTTGCTATGCCAACTGTGAGCCCAACAAGCCCAATGTGCCGGCAGACTTGACGTGCAAGGACGCCGAGCAAAAAGGCAAATGGTGGGCGAAGGGCTTCGGCAGTCGAGGCGAGCAGGACAACGTCGCCAACATGAATGGATACGATACCGGAGCTTACGGTCTGATGCTTGCCTATGACAAGCCGCTGGACAACGAGACCCGTGTCGGTTTTGGCGGTGGCTATGCGAACAGCTCGATCGACGGCAACCATTCGTCGGGCAACACGGACATCGATTCTTACCAGGTCACGGGCTATCTGCATCACGAACCGGGTCCCTGGTTTGTGCAGGCGGCTGTGACGGCCGGCGTCAATGATTACGAAAGCACCCGTCACATCGTATTTCCCGGGGTGAACCGCACGGCGACGTCCGACTACAGCGGTCAGCAATACTCGGGCATCGTCACCGTGGGAAAACATTATCAGGTGAACGAAACAACCATTACGCCGCTCGCTTCGTTGCAAGCGACCTACCTCCGTGTCGGCAGCTATACGGAAAGTGGCGCGAGCGACGCGAACCTGCGTGTCGAGAGCCAGGATTACAACTTTGTTCAGTTCCACCCTGGGCGTGAAGGCGGAGCGCGTCATTCGCTCCGGCAAAAGCACTTACGCTCCCGAGGTGCACGCCAAGTGGCTGCATGACTTCAGATCGACGACGATGGAGCAGAACGCGGCCTTCACCGGTGGCGGCGCAAGCTTCAACGCGCAAGGGATCGAGCAGGATCGTGATCTGTTCAACGTCGGCGCGGGCGTCACCTTCCTCTCATGCAACTGCGAGAGGGATGCATGGACGGTCAAGGGACTCTATGACTACAAATGGAATGACAGCGAATACTCATCGCATCAGGTGTCGCTCATCGCAGGCCTGAAGTTCTAAACGCTCAGCGTCTGAATTTGCACTACAGCAGATCCTGGAGATCCTGGGCGTCAGCCTGGGATCTGTTTTTTTACCCCGCAATGCCACTGCCTACAGCCTTGTAGGCCGGCGTCACTTCCCTTCAAAAGCACATTGGCCATTCCGCGCCATTTTCGTTTCCCTCTGGAAATATCTGATTTGGCATGGGCGCGCATGCGCGCAGCGCCTTGCCTTTTTCCGTTTTTTGATCCTGCGGAATAGCGACCAATCAAGCTCATCTACACTGAACGCTTCCCCTACATCCATTCCCGTTGAGGTGCATCGTGGGCAAACACATTCTCTTGATTCAGGGCCATCCGGATGCCGGCCAGCGTCATTTGTGCCATGCGCTGGAGGACGCGTATGCCCGCGGGGCAACCGCGGCGGGCCACGAGGTCCGGCGCATCGACGTGGCGACGCTTGATTTTCCGTTGCTGCGCAGCCAGCACGAATGGGAGCAGGGCGAGTTGCCGCCTAATCTGGCCTCGGCGCAGGATGCGATCAAGTGGGCTGAGCACCTGGTGTTGTTCTTTCCGCTGTGGCTGGGCGACATGCCGGCGCTGCTCAAGGGCTTTCTCGAACAGGTGGCGCGCCCCGGCTTCGCGTTCTCGCGGGAGGCCAAAAATCCGCTGGCGGCAAAGGGCCTCACCGGCCGCTCGGCTCGCGTGGTCGTCACCATGGGGATGCCGGCGACGGTCTATCGCTGGTACTTCCGCGCGCACAGCCTCAAGTCGCTCGAACGCAATATTCTCGGCTTTGTGGGAATTGCGCCGGTGCACGAAACGCTGATCGGCATGGTCGCTGACATGGCGCCCGAGCCGGCCAACAAGTGGCTGGCCAAGCTGGAAAAGCTCGGCGGGCGCGGCGACTGACCAGGTTCGGAATAAGCACTGCGCCATGCCAGGCGCGAATTCCGCAGCGGGCGGCTTCAAGCGCCCGCGTCGAAGCGCAGCCGGCAGCAGGTTTCGCGGGTCAGCGCCACGAACAGCACGGCGCCCGCGGCACTGGCCGCCAGCCACAGGAAGGCGGCGTGGTAAGCGACGGCATCGTAGATGCGGGCGCCTTCGGTCGTGGCGCCCTGCCAGTTGCGGTCGAGGATCCAGCCCATGGCGCTTTGCTGGATGGCGGCGAAGCCGAGCACGGCCATGTTGACGACGCCGCCGACAGTGCCGGCCGCGCCCGGGTGATTGACCTCGCGCGCGAAGGCGAAGCCGATGATGAGCCCGCCGGCCGAGAAGCCGATGGCGGCGAACAGCAGATACAGCGCGCTTGGCGACAGGTCGTCGATCAACAGGAATGCCAGCCAGCCGAGCGCATGGACCAGCGTCGCGCCCAGATAAGGCAGCTTGCGCCGGCCGATGCGGTCGGACAGCGCACCCAAGAGCGGGCCGCCGACGGCGAAGCCGAGCAGCATGGTGGTGGTGAAGCCGGCGGCATGGCTGCGTTCCAGGCCGTGCACCTGGACCAGATAGGGCACCCCCCACAGGCCGGCGAAGGTCAGCACCGGCGCGGCGATCAGGCCGCCGGCAAAAAACAGCAGCCAGGTGTCGCGCTCGGAAATCACCCGCTTCAGGCTGCACCGCGGCGACATGGCGCTGTTGCGCGCTTCCGGATGGGCGTGGCTGGCATAGCCGCGTTCGCTGGGATCGTCGCGCACCCACAACCAGACGACGGCGGCGAGCACCAGGGTGACGGCCGCGCTGGCCAGCATGGCGCCGCGCCAGCCGACGCTGGCCACCGCCTCGGACAGCGGCACGCCGGCCAGCACGCCGCCGAGGTTGCCGATCAGGAGCGAGATGCCGGTCACCGTGGCGAAGCGGTTGGCGGGGAACCAGTGGCCGGCGAGCTTCATGCAGGCGACGAAGGCGACGGCGACCGAGGCGCCGATCAGCGCCCGGCCGAGACTGGCCATCCACAGGCTGTCCGCCTGGGCGAACAGCACGATGCCGGCGGCCGCAACGACCGCCGCCGCCGTCGCCACGCGGCGCGGGCCGGCGGCATCGGCGAGCAGGCCGCTGGGAATCTGCATGGCGGCGTAGGTGTAGAAGTAGAGGGCGGAAAGATTGCCGAGCATGGTGGCGGTGATGCTGAAGTCGCGCATCAGTTCGTCGACCATCACCGCCGGGGCGACGCGCTG